>CAYTLM010000304.1:0-1789 GCA_964438485.1 uncultured Leptospirales bacterium
TTTTCAACTCCTGCTTTGTAATAGCAAGTATTTTTGCAGAATCAGCCAAAGAAGAACTTCCCTGTAGAGTATCAACAATTATCTGTCGTTCATAAGCCTCAATTTTTTCCTGCAAAGAACCAGAAGAATCATTTACCTTTACTTTCTTATTTTTATTGTCACAAAAAATAAGAAAACCCGACTTTCTTCCCTTGCTTACAAGGGGTATGCGCTCATATAAAATATCCATATCTTTATTATAAAAATGAATATCATCTCCATAGGTGTGAGCAAGTAACTCATTAGCAAAGGGATCCATAATGCTCTTTTCTACAAATTCAACATCAAAATCTTTTTTAAATTTCTCAGTATAATAATCATCAAAATAGCTGTTATAAAAAATAGTTTTACCCTTTTCATTTACCGCATATAATCCCCTAGGAATATGTTCAAGAATAAGATATACCATCCAGTCAATGGCCTGCTCCTCCTGCTGCTTCCTAACCTCGCTTTCAGCAGAATATCCCCTATTGTTTTCACATGCAGTAAAAAGCTGAAGCCTTGTCCATGTGCCCTGAACTTCGCCAAAAATATTTATTACAACAAATTCTCCTATTTTGCCGTATGGGAGCAGATCATCAAAACTCATCTTCTCTGCAACCTGGGTTATAAACTCATCAATTTTTAATTTTTCAACACGTTCAATATCGCTTAGCTGGGAAACAATAAGCTCCTTTTTAAGCACACCAATAAGGATTCCCCGTTTTGAAATCACAGGTATTATTGGAACATTGTGAACATAAAAAAGACGCACAACATCCTCAGGGCGCTTATCATGATGATCATAGGGATTTTCTTTGAATTCCTTTAAATCATCAGTTAAATTTTTATCATCTTCGGTCATTACAGTCCCAGAACATCAAACATGTTATAAAACCCTGCTGGTTTATTTTTCAAAAACTCCATTGCTGTCACAGCGCCCCTTGCAAAAGTATCCCTGGTAGCAGCTCTGTGTGTAAGCTCAATGCGCTCATCTGCACTGGTAAAAAAAACCGTATGCTCCCCAACAATGCTACCTCCTCGCATAGCATGGACCCCTATTTCGCAGTCGCCTCTTTCACCAACAATCCCTTCTCTGCCATGGACTTCTTTTGCATTAGCAAGGCCTGGCATGTTTTTTTTCACAACCTCTATAAGCTTTCGCGCAGTTCCTGAAGGAGCATCCTTTTTAAACTTGTGATGAGCCTCAAATATTTCAACATCATAATCCATGTTAAGGGATGATGATGCTATTTCTGTAAGTTTAAAGAGAAGATTAACAGCCAAAGACATGTTGGGAGAAAAAAGAACAGGCATTTCAGATGAAGCCTTTTGCAGATTTTCAAACTCCTGATCAGTAAAGCCTGTTGTACCTATTACAAGGGGAATACCCAGAGGAGCCATTATTTCAATAAGTTCAAATGTGGCAGATGGCGATGAGAAATCAATTATTCCCTCGGTTTTTTTTATATCACCTGAATTTATAGATGAAATAGTGCAATGATCAGATCCAGTTTTTACAATATCTGCTGTACTCTTTGAAATAAAAGGAGAACCAGGCGCATCAAATGCAGCAGCAGGTATATGCCCCTTTTCAAACATTATATTTAAAATTGCAGCTCCCATACGGCCGCCTGCACCACAAACACCTATTTTCATTTTAACTTCACTCCATAATCCATGAGTCTTTGTTTTAAAATCTCCCTGTTGCTATCGCTTATTTTTGTAAGAGGAAGACGCAAATCTCCAGAGCAAAGCCCTGTCATTTCCA
>CAYTLM010000305.1:0-1782 GCA_964438485.1 uncultured Leptospirales bacterium
CTCTTTTCTTGAGAAAGGTCAACTGTTCTCCTCTTTTTTTGCCTAATCCCTGTTTAGAACAAAGTCCGGAATACTATATACATCTATTTTTGTTATTTAACTACCCCATATTGGACAGTGATTTTAAAAGTTTACCTCTATCATAAGCTCATTAAAAATGTTACCTGTAAACTAAAATATGTTTTTTTATACTATTTTAGTATTGAATAATATACACCTGTACCGCTATGACCTCACCCCGGTTTTTTTAGACCCCATCAAGACCTCACCCCCAACCCCTCTCTACATGGAGCTAACTTCTTCCCACTTCTTTTAATGATCAATAAAATCGGCTAAGCCCCCGGCGGAATGAAATTTTTTCTCTAAGAAATTCTTTCCCGCCGCCCCCAAAGGGGGCTAATTAACTTTTTTTATAGTTTTTTTACTTAATTTATACTGATTTAGCGTTAAAAAAGTATAAATATGAACAGGAATTTATTTATCCCCCTCTGGGGGAAGCCGGAATAAGTTTATTAAGTATGCTAGGTTAATCGGCTGGGGCCGAGAGAATAAATATGGGTAGAAGTGAGCCACATGGAGAGGGGAGAAAAACATAAATTTCAGGTTTTATATTAAACTTTTAGATTCATAAAACTAATAATTCAATATTTGCGAAAAAACATTTGTCACAATTCCCTCTTCATTCGTCGCTTTTTGCAACATCTTGTTGCGCGTCGAAACACACACATCCTGTGTGTAGTCCATATTGTGGGCGAGGCTCACGGATGAGCTAGTGCAAAGGGCAGACAGGAGGTCTGATAAGCCCTTTGCTGAAGAGGGTTAGGGAGATGGGGTCTTGGTGAGGTCTTGAAGGGGTTAGAGCCTATAATTTCATGGAAAAAATAAATAAAAAAACCGCCTTTAAAAGGCGGTTTTTTTATTTATTTGCAGGAATTATTATTCTTCGCTTACTAATCTGTTATTTTCGAATATTCCTTTTACTCTGGAGCTGTCAGGCCAGGTAATTGTTCCTGCGCCATTCATTTTACCGTCTTTCCACTGACCATCATAGGAAACAGCTTCTTTCCAGGTATAGGTGCCAGTGCCGTTTTCAAGACCATCTGCCCAATCGCCAACATAAACATCGCCATTTGTCCAGGTGTATTGTCCCTTGCCATGCTTTTTGTTGTTTTTGAAATCGCCTGTATAAACATCACCATTGTTGTATGTGTAGGTTCCTTTTCCGTCACGTATATTCTGGTTAAATTCACCGTCATATTTTGCACCGGAAGGCCACATCATTAATCCCTTTCCATCAACAGTGCTTTTGCTAAATTCTCCGGTATATTCGAGTCCCTGAGGAAATTTAATCTTGCCAGGACCTTCAAGGCAGTCACCTTCAAGGCATTCTGCACCTGGTCCGTAGGCATTTACCACAGGGGTACTTGTACTTGAACAGGAAGTAATAAAGAGAGCAATTATTCCCAGTAATAATAGTTTTTTCATATTTTAACTATCCTCCGGTTAAGATGATTAGATTATTCATCTATTGAAAATTAAAACAGGGATTAGCTTTATAATCCCTGTTCAGTGATTATCCTATTCTGTAATAAGATCTATGTTTGTCTGTGCAGGTATTATGTCAACAAATACATCAAGTACTGCAGTTTTGCTTACATTTCCAACACCATCTTTTGCTATAGCTTCAATTTTGTGCCATCCATTTGTATTAAACTGGATAGGACCTGTATAAAGAATAAATTCAGATCTGCTATCTACTCTATAATACATAGCTTTAACACC
>CAYTLM010000306.1:0-1778 GCA_964438485.1 uncultured Leptospirales bacterium
CTATATTTTTTGTTTTAACCAGTATTTTCCCGCCATTAACCATAACGTCTTTTGCGTTTATACAGAGGTTCATTAATACCTGTTCAATCTGACCAGAGTCTGCATAAATATTATGCAAATCCGGATCAGGTTTAAATTCAATAGAAATATTATCTCCCATGATTCTTTTAAAAAGCCTTATCATATTAGCTGCCATTTCATTGATTACAACAAGGGTTGGCCTGAATTTTTCCTTTCTTGCAAAAAGGAGAAGCTGCTTAACAAGGCTTCTGGCCTTTTCACCTGAATCAACAATATTGCTTATATACTCAAATACCTCACTCTCTGAATCTATACCCATAAGAGCAAGGCTGCTATAGCCCATAATCACCTGGAGGATATTATTAAAATCATGAGCCACACCCCCGGCAAGGCGCCCTATTGCTTCCATTTTCTGGGACTGATACAAGCGTCCTTCAATCTCTTTTTTTTCAGTAACATCCTGATAAAGCCCCTCTATAGATTCAGGAATATTATCAGATGAAAACTTTATAACCCCGTAAATATATATCCACCTGTACACTCCCCTTCTTTGTAACCTTACCTCCAGTTCAATGCGGTCTTTAGAACTATTAAAAAGCTGCTCAAACTTGTTCTCAAGAAAAGAACAGTCCTCTGGATGCGCGCTTTCTTTAAGGTTATCAAAAGAAAAACTGTTATGTTCATTATAGGAATCAAAAAAACTCTGCTGCTTGTTTAAACGTGAAATTATACGCGTTTTAATATCCATCTGCCACAGTCCCAGACCTGCCTGATCAGATATAAACTTCAATCCCTCGTACTGTTTTACAAGGCTCTGCTCCAGTTTTTTATAGTGGGTTATTTCCTGACCAAGGCCAATGAGCTTGGTTCGCTTTCCATCTTTATCTGTTACTTTTTCACAATGAAAATGAATATACTTTATAACATTATTTGCAGTAATTCTGAACTGCACATCAAATCCAATTCCTGAATTAACTGAATTATAAAAAATATTTTTCAACATTCCCCTGTCTTCAGGATAAACTCTCGCCTCAAAAATATCAGGATCAACTGGTTCTCCCTTTTCATAAAAATCAACCATGTCCCATATTTCAGCCATGTTTCTATCTGTTGTTATTTTACCTGTAGAATAATCATATTCCCATGGAGAAATTTTACCCATTTTCATGGCATTTTTAAGTTTTTTTTCACTCTCCTTAAGCTTTTGTGCCTGCTGCGTCTTTTCAACTTCATTAACCTTGGCATCATGAATATCCTGATTAATCCCTGCTATTATTACAGGTAAACCCTGCTCATCTGCTTCAACAACCTTTGCTACAAACCTGACCCACCTGTTTACACCAGGGGGATCACCTAAAACCACTCGACATTCAAAAGAAACTTCTCTTTTCTTTCCTGCGAGTATCCCATTTATAAGAGGTTCAACCATTGAAAGGTCATCTGGATGTATCATTTGAATCCACTTGTCAAAATCCAATGTTTCCTTCATATCCAAAAAAAACATTTTTAAGCCAAAAAGGTTCCGGATTTTCCTTTCAGGTACATTCAATTCCCATGGCAGGATTTTCCCTGCTTCAAGAGCAAGAAAGTAATATGTTTCAAATTTATCTATAATATTTTCAGTTGGATTAACTTTTGTATTTTCCATATCTTTTAGTTCCATATATTAAAAATAAGTTTAAATCATTTATAAAAATAATTCCACTACATTTTTATTTAAAAATTAAATTTCTGGTTTTTATAAAGGGGTCAGAGCA
>CAYTLM010000307.1:0-1754 GCA_964438485.1 uncultured Leptospirales bacterium
CCTTTCAGAGATGGTGTTGATGTAATCATTGAGCATGGCATAAGCGGCATACTACAGCCTGGTGGCTCAATAAGAGATTTTGAATCAATCAATGCATGTAATGAATCTGACCCAAAGGTTACAATGATGTTTACAGGCGAAAGAGCCTTCAAACACTGAGATATTTTTTTGTCATACCGGCTGAAGCGAAGCGGAAAGCCGGTATCTTTTGCGCCTGATTTTATCAGGAGATTCCGGTATTTAGCCGGCTTTATTAGAACATCCTGTTCTATGACGGCAGGCAAACTTCATGACTCCACAAACTGAAGTTGCAAAACCGGAATGACAAATTTATAATTTATTTTATCTTTTTTTGCGACTCTTTTCGTATTCTTTCATATAATCATCAATAAGGCTTGTTGTGGCTCTGGATTCTGATGCTTTGCTTTCACTTTCCTTTACAGGTTTTAATCTGCCTGAAAGAAAACCAGCTATTGCAGTAAAAGGCTTGGTGATTATATCTTTTACAGCTTTAAAAAAATCTGCAATAAACTCAAGTACTGATTTAGTAATATTTCTCTTGGAACCACCCCCTGTTGGCTTAAGAGCGGGCAATGTTTTTTGAGCTGTTTCAACTGTTTTAGAAGCAACATTATCAACTGTATCAGTAAATGTTTTGGCTGAACCAGTTGCTTTTTGACTAACCCTATACATTGCAGGTATAGGATTTGGAGATGACGAAATAGAAACAACAGGAATCTTGGATTTTTGTTGATGTTTCTGACGTCCGGTAAATGCAGCAGGAGGGGCTGCTTCTGAACCAGAATCAATGAGGAAAAGAAAAAGATAATAAATATACATAAAAATATTAATAAAAATAAGAAAAAAAGCAATCCATATATCCAGAAAGGCCCAGAAAACCTCTACCATTAGTTTGCCAAAATCTACTATTTTAAAAAAGAAATTGAAAACATTATCAATTGCCGCATTAGAAAACTGTTTAACCATTGAGTACTTCATATTTAACTCCGCTGATTTTCTTTATTCCAGACTTGTATAGTTTTATCTCCTCTTAGGATTTACTTTAAAAAAGTTTTTGTATAAAAGCTCTTCATTCTCATCAAAAATAAGAATTATTATTTCATTAAAAAATTTATATTTTTTAATGTCTCTAAAAGGATGGTAGGAACGAAAAATCATTCTCTCATCAAGCTTGTAGGGCTCACCAGTACCTGGGTTAATTCCTGCTTTTATATTTTTAGGATATTTCAAAAATTCAGTTTTTTCTTTTCCCTCTTCATCTTTATAGGTATATTCAAAATTTTTGATGTCTTCAGGAAAAGGTGTAATAACTTTAATTGCATCCCTGTCTTCCAAAGAAGGTCTTTGAAAGCTGGATGTTGTAAAAAAATGGCTTTCATATGTTGCAATAACAAAAATATAAAGGGACATGGGATCATCAGTGAGATTGTTAATTGCAAATTCAACCTCAAGTATCTCTTCACTTGACCCTGGTACAATTCTATTAAAGCTCATTTCCGCAACATTAAACCTGTTTGTATCAACTGAAAGAACAGGCATTTTAAAAGAATCCCTTTTTATTTCTTCCATATCCTGGGCAAAAATAAAAACAGGCATTAGAGTGAACAAAAATATAATAATTCGCTTCATTTTCATTTCCTTTGAAGGTGAAGTATTTATTTAATTTTCGACAAAAAAGATGTTTTTTTAAAGAACTATTCTTTCAATCCCATCTTTTTTAACTACATCTGCAA
>CAYTLM010000308.1:0-1739 GCA_964438485.1 uncultured Leptospirales bacterium
ACTATCCTGAAGATAAGGTGGAGTATGTAGAGGCAGTTAATAATCCTGAAGATGAGTCCATGGGAAAAAGGGAAATGCCTTTTTCCAGGGAGCTTTGGATTGAGAGATCTGACTTTATGGAAAATCCTCAAAAAAAGTTTTTTCGCCTTTCTCCAGGTAGTGAAGTACGTTTTAAGCACGCCTATTATCTCACATGTACTGAAGTTGTTAAAAACACTCAAGGCGAGGTGGTTGAGGTTCACTGCAATTATGATCCCACAACAAAGAGGGGATGGTCAGATGATGGCAGAAAAGTAAGAGGCACTATACACTGGGTTTCTGCTCAGCATGCACAAAAGGTTGAAGTGAGATTTTATGATCATCTTTTTATTAAAGAAAATCCCGATGATCTTGAAGAGGGACAGAATTACAGAGATCTTATAAACCCAAATTCCTTACAGATTAAAGAATGTTATATAGAGCCGTATACTGATAATTTAAAACCAGGCGACAAGGTGCAGTTTGATAGAACAGGGTATTTTTGTGTTGATACTGATTCAAAACCTGAAAAACATGTTTTTAACAGAATTGTTGCATTAAAAGATTCCTGGGCAAAAATATCAAAAAAATAAAATAAGTCTTATTTTTTAATTGCCTGTTCTATTACATCCAGGAGCTCTGATAATTGATAGGGCTTCTGGAGAAAACCGGCAATTTCTTCTTTTTTGAATTTAAGGGTAACTTCTTCCGGGCTGTAGCCACTGCTTATAATTACAGGAACATCAGGGTTGATTAATTTAAGTTTTTCCAGCACCTCCTGCCCATCCATTTTGGGCATTGTTAAATCAAGTATAACGCAGGATAGAGCAGGGTTCTCTTTTTTAAATATTTTTATTCCTGTTTCCCCATCTTTTGCTGTAAAAAATTCGTGTCCAGCCAGTTCAAGCATTCTCGTTGTAACTGTTCTTATATAGTCCTCGTCATCTATTATAAGTATTTTAAGATGCTTTCCATTCTTAACAAGGTTCTGGGGTTCATTTTTTGGTAAAGGTGTTTTTGCTGTTTCTGAGACAGGGAGGTAAATTGTAAAACTTGTTCCAGAATCTTTTTTGCTTGTTAAAGTAAGAGCCCCATCATGCCCTTTTATTATGCCAAGAACAGCAGCAAGACCCAGCCCTCTTCCTGTGAATTTTGTTGTAAAAAACGGATCGAATATCTGTTTCATGCGGCTTTCATCCATGCCGCATCCTGTATCGGATATTTCCAGAGAGATGTATTTCCCGGGTTTAATGTCATTGGAAATAGTCATTTTTTCTATTAATTTATCATCTGCATCTACAACGTCTGTGGTTATTTTTATCTGGCCGTTGTTTTTCCCTATTGATTCAGAGGCATTGAGAATAATATTCATTACAACCTGGCGGAATTGTGTTGCATCACCTTTTATAAAGGGAAGATCTTCATGGAAAAAATAAAGCAGATTGATTTTTTTAGAAATAGAAGCAGTAAGTAAACTGCTCATTTCCTGCACCAGTTCATTTATATTTATCGGCTCTATAATAAACCTGCCCCGTCCTGAATAGGCGAGAATCTGATTGGTCAGTTCACAGGCTCGCGTTGCAGCTTTTTTTATATCAGTAAGTTTATTTTTAAAAGGTGAGTCCTTGGGAAGCTGATAGAGCATTATATCCGTATTGCCTAAAACCCCCATGAGCAGGTTATTAAAATCATGGGCAATGCCTCCTGCAAGGATTCCCAGG
>CAYTLM010000309.1:0-1736 GCA_964438485.1 uncultured Leptospirales bacterium
GCAAAAAAGTTGAAATATTCGGAGGAATCATCCTCATACTTATAGGAATAAAAGTGGTGATAGAACACTATGAACTAATTATCCATTAAAAGTTTATATCCGCTTGATTATATCGCTTATAAAAGGCATGAGCTGCTTTTTCCTTGAAAGGACATCTTTTAGTAAATAAACATTTTCCTGCAGTTTCGGATATGCAATTTTCTTTACAAACTCATCCTTGCCGCAAACAAATAAATAGCTGTTAAACTTGTTAAGGTCAGTAACAAGGAGCGCACTAAAAAGAAAATTTTTCCTCTCAAACCTGTCCTTCAGGTACTCTGTAATAGCATCACTCCTTTCCATAATCTCCTCAGGGTGATTAACCTCAACCTGGCTAACTGAAAAGGAAAAATCTCCCTCTGTATAGGTCTTCATATCCATGTTTACAATCTCGTGAACAGGCTTACGGCTTATTAAAGAAGATGCATCAGTAATTTCAGTTATCAGGTCATCTATGGAAATATCAGTGATTTTTGAAAGGTAATCCGCTGTTTTAATATCAGTTTCTGTTGTAGTAGCAGAACGAAGCCCTAGCGTATCAGAAAGTATTCCTGCAAGAAGTATTGAGGCTATCTGTTTTGTTACAGGAACAGTATATTCCCTGTAAAGGTTAGCAATAATAGTTGAGGTTGATCCAACCGGCCTGTTTATAAAGGTTATGGGATATTCAGTAGCAGGGTTCCCCAATCTGTGATGATCAATAATCTCAAGTATTCTAACCTGATCCACGCCCTCAATTGCCTGACTAAGCTCATTATGATCAACAAGCACAACAGCCACATTCGGTTCCTTCATCAAGTCACTCTGGGAAAGCACCCCTGTTACTTTTCCATTCCCATCAACAACAGGAAGCGACCTTGATACAGAATCAGAAAAACGCTCTTTAATATTTTTTATATAATCATCAGAATTTACAGGCTTTAAGGATAAATCACTTACATAGCTTACAGGAACTGAATTAATGGCCAGCCATGAAGCACTTGAAGTATTAAAGGGCGTATAAAGAATTGAAACACCCGCTGTTTCAGCCAGAGCCTTAACCTCTTTAGATACCATTTTATCAGCAGATACTATCAGAACCTTTACCCCTTTTTTAACCACATATTCATGAATGTCTGCCCTGTCCCCAACTATAACTATGGAATTATCAGCAGGCATAATATCAATATAGCCTCTTAAAGTTTCTATTTCAGATGCAGCAACAATTGTCTGTGCATTGAATATCCTGTGCTCGTCACATATAACAACAGGCTGGGCATTGAGAGTTTTTTTTAAATGATAAACAGATGTGGAAATAATGCTGTTTTTATGAGGATCGATCTTCTTTAAAAGATTCTCAGCAAAGGTGCTATAATGCAAAGTAGAAAGATACCTCTTGTCATCATCAACAACAGGGAGCATCCTGAATTTTTTAGTATTCAAAATCTGCATTGCTTCCCAAAGCGGGGTGTTATGCGACAAAGTATCAGGCTCTTCATTCATATGATCCCTTACCCTTGGCACAAGATCGCTTAAAAATTCAGGTTCTTCAACACCGAATTTCTCAAGTATATAGGCTGTCTGAATATTGACCTTGCCTGCCCTGGCAGGAATATAATTATCAAAGCCCAGCTTTTTTTTTAGTTCAGCATAAGCTATTGCAGAAACAATGGAATCTGTATCTGGATTTTTATGGCCAATAATATATATCTTTTTCA
>CAYTLM010000310.1:0-1734 GCA_964438485.1 uncultured Leptospirales bacterium
ATATGCCTATTTCAGAGGTAGATATCATTTCAATATTAATTTTCTGATCTGATAAGACCTGGAAAATTTTCCCTGCAACCCCATAGGATGAAAGCATCCCCACACCAACAGCAGAAACTATTGCAATACTGTCCTTATATTCAACTGATGACCCGCCCAGCTCATCATTGAGCTTATTGCATATATCAATAGTGTTTTTTAAATCATCTTTTTTTACTGTAAAAGAAATCGAAGCTAAATTGTCATAGCCTGTTGACTGAACAATCATGTTCACATATATTTTATTTTTGCCAAGTTCATTAAATATTTTAGCAGCAATACCAGGACAGTCAGGTATGCCCCTTACTGTAACCTTGGCCTCATCCTGCTTTGCAGTAATACCGCTTATTACAAATTTTTCCACCATCTCCTCCATGGGCATAACAATAGTGCCCTCATCAAATGAATAGCTTGACCTTACATGAAGCCGTATATTATATTTTTTAGCAAACTCAACTGACCTGGAATGGAGCACACCTGAACCAAGCCTGGCAAGCTCGAGCATTTCATCATAGCTAATCTCCTTGAGTTTCTTAGGCTTCTCCACTATTCTGGGGTCAGCAGTATATACGCCATCCACATCTGTATGGATTTCACAATCCCTTGAATTAAGCACAGCAGCAAGTGCAACAGCAGAAGTGTCAGATCCCCCCCGACCGAGTGTTGTAATATTGTCATTGCTGTCTATACCCTGAAAACCGGTAACAATAACGACTTTTTTTTCATCCAGGGATTTTAAAATTTTCTCTGTGGAAATAGCGGAAATTTTTGCATTGGAAAAATTCCCATCAGTCATCAGTTTTATCTGTGAGCCATTATATGAAATAGCATCAACACCAATTGACTGAAGAGCTATTGCAAGCAGGGAAACCGATACCTGCTCCCCAGTTGAGAGGAGCATGTCCATCTCCCTTTTGCTGGGACTGGTGTTTATCTCCCTTGCAAGATCAATTAACATGTCTGTAGTTTTCCCCATTGCAGAGAGTACAACCACCACAGAAAATCCCTTTTCTATATAGGTTTTTATTCTGGAAGCAACAGCCTTAATCCTTTCAGGATCTTTAACAGATGTTCCTCCGAACTTCTGTACAACTATTTTCTTTGACGACATTTATTTTTTATCCTGAATATGTTTATCATTTAAGTATAAGAACTATGGAATAATTTTTTTATCCCCTATCTCAACAATAACATCCCCGCCTATTTGTGTAAATGGAGTACCATGAAACAAATCACCATAATCTGGTTTCGCTGCTCTATAAACTTTATACGTACCAGGAGGAACATGTTCAAAAGTTACAGAATTGCCATAACCTACAAATGGAGCAATTTTAAAATCATCCACTGCCTCTCTGTAAGTCTCCCATGCTGCCTGATAACCGTCAAAATCAAGACCGGACATAACATCTTCACGGAGAAGATATTTGTATCTTTCCAGATTCAAATAATAATCAAGAACTGCTTCAATATAATTCCCCGGGAACTTGGGAGGGAGCGGAAAATCATAACTACCAACATTATTACGCAAAACCACACCGCTTGAAGGAATTTTATAATCATCTATATTCTCGTCCGCCGGAATCATTATTACATATTCAGAGCCAGCCCCACCAACAGTAACTTCCCCTGTCTTTCCTGGAACATATGCCCTGGCAACTGCGTGAATATTTCTTCCTATATAATCATCACCAGCTC
>CAYTLM010000311.1:0-1729 GCA_964438485.1 uncultured Leptospirales bacterium
ATGTTGATCATGGCAAAACCACACTTGTAGATGGTATGCTGCGCCAGGCTGGTGTGTTCAGAAGCAATCAGCATGTAGCTGAAAGAGTAATGGACTCTGATGACATTGAGAAAGAAAGAGGCATAACAATATTTTCAAAAAATGCCTCTATTAATTATAAGGATTTTAAAATAAATATTGTTGATACTCCTGGGCACGCTGATTTTGGCGGTGAAGTACAGCGTATAATGAAGATGGTGGATTGTGTTCTTCTTATTGTTGATGCATTTGAGGGACCCATGCCTCAGACAAAGTATGTGTTGAAAAAATCTCTTGAGCTTGGTTTAAAGCCAATAGTTGTAATAAATAAAATAGACAGACCCAATGCCAGACCTGATGAGGTGCTTGATCTTGTTTTTGATCTTTTTGTTGAGTTAAACGCCAGCAATGCGCAGCTTGATTTTCCTGTTGTGTACACCTCTGCAAAAGAGGGAATAGCAAAGCTTGAGATTGATGATGAAAACTCCGATTTTAAACCGCTTTTTGATACTATTGTACAGTATGTTGATTCACCAGCAGGTGAAATTAATCTGCCTCTTCAATTTCTTGTTTCAGCGATTGACTATGATAATTATCTGGGAAGAATAGGAACAGGCAAAGTTCATAATGGTCAGGTTACAACCGGAGATTCTGTAATGCTTTTAAAGCGGGATGGCTCCAGGGTGCTTTCTAAAATAACCAGAATATTCTCCTATGAAGGAATGAAAAGAACAGAAATAAAAAAAGCTTATGCAGGTGATATTATTTCTGTAGCAGGAATGGAAGATATAGATATTGGTGAAACAGTAGCTGACAAGGACATGCCAAAACCTCTTCCATTAATTGATATTGATGAGCCCACTCTGGCTATTACATTTTTACCCAATGATTCTCCTTTTATGGGACAGGAGGGAAAATATGTAACTTCACGTCATCTTTGGGAAAGGCTTCAAAGGGAAACCCAGTCCAATGTGAGTATAAGGGTTGAGAGGTCAACTTCAGGAGAGGAGTTCGTTGTAAAGGGTAGGGGTGAACTTCAGATGTCTATCCTTATTGAGAATATGAGGCGCGAAGGCTATGAGTTTCAGGTTTCAAAACCAGAGGTAATCTATCGAGAGCTTAATGGCAAAAAAACTGAACCTGTTGAACTTGTGACAATTGATGTTGGTGATGCCTATGTTGGTGTGGTTATTGAGTGCCTTGGAATAAGAAAGGGCGAAATGATAAATATGCGTCAGGGGAATGATGGTTACACCCGCCTTGAGTTTAAGGTTCCAGCAAGGGGGCTTATAGGATTTAGAGGTGAGTTCCTCACAGAAACCAGGGGCACAGGGATTTTGAATCATAGCTTTTATGAGTACGAGTATTATAAGGGACCAATTCCCTCAAGAGGCAAGGGGGTGCTCTTGGCAATGGAAAAGGGTGTTTCAATAGCCTATGCTCTGGATAATCTGCAGGAAAGGGGAGAGCTTTTTATAAGCCCGGGGGTTGATCTTTACGAAGGCATGATTATAGGTGAAAACAACAGGGAGGGTGACCTTGTTGTAAACCCCTGTAAAACAAAGAAGCTTACTAATATGCGCGCATCAGGGAGTGATGATGCTGTGAAATTATCACCTCCAAGAGAGTTTAGCCTTGAGCAGGCTTTGGAGTATATAGCAGATGATGAGCTTCTTGAAATAACCCCAGTAACAATAAGGATGAGAAAAAA
>CAYTLM010000312.1:0-1726 GCA_964438485.1 uncultured Leptospirales bacterium
AGGTTGATTTAAGCCTGTCCATATACTTTTTCACATCTTTTGCCCAGAAATGAGGTTCGCTTTCATATTTTTCAAGAAGGAGGTTTAAGGAATTTACAGTGTCTTCAATATGTTTGTGCCATAAGGCTCGGCACATTTCCATCCATTTTTGTTGTGAGAATTCTGCTAACTCAATAAGGGATTCTCCAAAGATTGCAAATAGATCTTCACTGTTATTATGTTTGATTTTTTCTGAAATTAAAGAAAATATCAGTGTCATTTGCAGACCAAGATCTGCCCCAACTGATTTAAAATCTTTTTTAGCAAAAGGTTTTTTTTCTTTCCAGTCATGATAAAGGGCTACCGGAAGAAAGGCGATTTTTGAATCTCTGCAGCATGCCTGAAGAGCATAGGCCCAGAGGTGATCCTGATTTCTGAGTTGCGGGAAAAAGGGCGGTACAATTTCTGAAGAATCAATGCCTATTGCTATGCCATATAATAAAGGGGCATCGAAAATAACAGTATTCACAGGCTGAATATGGTATAAAGCTTCATATTTTATTTTTTTATAAATATCTTTTGATTTATATTTATCGCTGTTAAAGATCTGATCCTTGAAAAGATAGACATGAGGCCTGGAGCTCCATCTGCCTCCATACAACCCGGGCGTGATAGCACGAACTTTTCCTATACCAAAATCTGAATTCAGGTCTTTTAAGTTTTTACCAAGTATTGTTTCATATAGCCGGAAAAGATCTTTTGTAAATGGTTTTGTTGAATTTTTAATATCATTATAGTCATAGAACAAACCTATTTCAAAATCAGGCCATCCTTTTTTAAGGATAATTTCAGTAGATGAATCGAGAAGCGTTAAATTGTTGAGCATTATGTCATCGTCAAATGAGATATACCTGCTGCCGGCAAATGCGGCTAAAACTGAATTGCGGTTTCCTCCTGGCCCCTTTAAAATGGAAGAGTCTGGATCGCCAAAAAACATATATTCTGCAGATTTATGGTAATCTGCAGGAAGACCTGGTAAAAGCCTGTTAATAAAATCTTTTTTTTCCTCCAGGCCTGCGTATAAATTTTTGTGACCTGAAGATAAAGAGAGTTTAGACAATATATTACGTTTTTTATCTCTAATATCTGCAGATTGAGAATCGTCAAAAGCGACGAAAAGCTTGTTGTGTTCCTGTTTATTCAGCTCATCTGTTATGCTTGAAACAGACCGGGTAAAGAGTTCAACCCGGTCACAGGTGAGTGAGGCAATAAATGGGATTGGGTTACTCATTGTTTTGAAAAAATTATTCGCTTTATTGTATTATTAAATGATGAATATCCCAGGCTTTTTATATGGCAGGTAATTATTAACAACAGATAATCCACCTGCTTTTTTTATCTGTAATTTGAAATTCAATTTCAAAAAATGGATTATCTCCCGGACCAAAACTATCAGGTTCATAAAAAATATCAGTAGTAGAATGCAAATGGTCCCCGGTATGTCTGTGATAAAAGGAGTACATTTTTGCACCGGTAATCACTTCCCATTTATAACGAGGATCCTGTTTTTTTACTTTTAAGTAGTCTAATTGCTGACCACTGGTATACGACTCAATTAAGAACATAGTTATATTTACTTCTTCAGTTGAATCTGCAGTTAAATTTAAGGGAGTTTCATTTTTACCATAATAAAAAATTTTATATGCGGGGTCGGGGTTGTTCAAATGATCATTTTGTGTACTTTCCC
>CAYTLM010000313.1:0-1724 GCA_964438485.1 uncultured Leptospirales bacterium
GAATTTCTGAACCACGCGAAGGCTATTCAAATAAGGATTTCGCACAGAGAAGAGTTTCTTTCAAAGCTGTTAAGAAGTAAAATTTTCTTTATAAGCATTAATTTAAAGAGGCTGTACTAGAAAGACAGCCTCTTTATTTATGAGCAGTAAAATGATGAAGAAATTGTGTGCGTTCGTACATAGCAGCATCTGACATTTTCCCCATGCTAAGACGCCCTTTAAAATCAGTTACATTTTTAAAACTATGCCTTGTCATCCAGTCGCTCAAACCTTCATTCATTGTCTTAATGTGATCAATACCCTTTTCATAAAGTACTGAAGCAACATAGCAAACCGAAGCTCCTGCAAGCAAACCCTTAACAACACCAGTATAATCATGAATACCTGTGGATATGGCAATATCTGATCTTGCAGTACCTGAAATAATTCCTGTCCATCTTAAAGCATGGGCAAGCTCATAACTATCGCTGTATATTTTCCCGGCCCGCAACTTCATTTTCTCTATATCTATATCAAAATTCACAAACCTGTTAAAAAGCACAAGGCTGTCAATCCCTGAATCAGAAAGCCTTAAAAGCATGCGACCAAGAGATGAAAAATAAAAACCAAGTTTTAATGCAACAGGGATTTTAACCTGATCCTTTATTTTTCCTGCCACCTCAAAATAAAATTTTTCCAGGGATTCCCCGGTTATCTCCGGGTCAGATGGCAGCCTGAAAATATTTATTTCAATTGCATCTGCCCCTGCTGCCTCAATTGCAGAAGCAAACGGTATCCACTCCACAGAATTCAGGCAATTGATGCTTGCAATAACAGGCAGAGTTAATCTGCTTTTTGCCTCTTTAATTAAATTAACATATTTATCCAGGCTTTCCTGGCGTGCATACGCCTTCAGATAATCTCCAGCTTCCCTGGCATAAGCAACATTTTTTGTGCTTTCAGACAAAAGATCTATTCGATTAAGTATTTCCTCTTCAAAAAGAGATCTTAACACAACAGCCCCTGCTCCACTTTCCTCAATTTTCACAAGAGTGTTGATATTACTTGTAAGGCCTGTGCTTGAAGCAACTATGGGGCTTTTCAAATCCAGACCCATATATTTTGCAGAAATATCCGTCATTTTAATACCTTTTTTATATAGATAAATTATTTTAATAAACACCTTTTATATATAAAATTAACAGTTAAAATAATGTCAAGATAATTCAGATATTAGGGCATGGACAAAAAAACACCTTGACTAGACTTGAATATTTTATATTATATTTAAATTGTCATTATTTACTGGATTTTCCAGTTTCCTATTAATTTTACCATTTTCAAAAGACTATTGCCTGTGGAGGAAAACATGCAATTCAAAGCTATGATTGTTAGAGAAATAGATAAAAGAAGTTTTTCCAGAAACATTGAAAAAAGAAATATCTCAGATCTACCACAAGGAGATGTTCTGGTTAAGGTTAAATACTCCTCATTAAATTACAAAGATGCTCTTTCAGCCACAGGTAACAAGGGTGTAACAAAACAATACCCGCATACACCGGGAATAGACGCATCAGGAATTGTTGTTGAAAGCAGCAGCATTGAGTTTAAAAAAGGGGATGAAGTAATAATAACAGGTTATGATTTCGGGATGAACACCTCAGGCGGATTTGCTGAATATATAAGAATCCCTGAAACATGGATTATTAAAAAACCTGAAAATCTTACTTTGAGAGAATCCATGA
>CAYTLM010000314.1:0-1718 GCA_964438485.1 uncultured Leptospirales bacterium
ATAGTCAACCTAAAAAGATTTTTTAAAACACTATGCTCTGACCCCATGCCTCGATTTTGTATTGATGCTCTGACCCCTTTATAATAAAAACCTAAACCTGTCAAAGCCCCCCTGCATTTCAAAAAAAGTCTTTAAAAATTTGATTGCCTTGATTATAAAGAAATTATAACTTAACCCAAAAGATAATAAAGAGGAAAAAAGTGATAAAAGAAACCAAAGAAAAATCAAAAAATCAAAAACTTGAAGAAAAGCTTTTCTATAAAAAAGAAAGCATCTGGCTTGATTTAAATGATAAAGATAAAAAAGAAGTTATGAACTTTGGAGAAAAATACAAAGAGTTTATGACAAAATCAAAAACAGAAAGATTGTGTATAAAAAACATGGAAGAAATTCTTGAAAAAGAAGGATTTAAAAACATAGAGAATATTAAAACAATTAAAAAGGGCGATCGTTTTTTTAAAAACTTTAAAAACAAAAACATTATTGCAGCAGTAGCAGGAGAAAACTTATCCACATTCCAGCTTGTGGGCTCCCATGTTGACTCTCCAAGGCTTGACCTTAAACCTGCTCCCCTGTATCAAAGCTCTGAAGTTGCTCTTTTCCAGTCTCACTACTATGGCGGTATAAAAAAATTCCACTGGGTAAATACGCCCCTTGAAATGCATGGGATGGCCTTTACAAAAGAAGGTAAACCCCTGGAAATACATATAGGTGACAAAGAAGATGATCCAAAATTCATCATCCCTGATCTTCTTCCTCATCTTGCAAAGGAGCAGATGAAAAAAGATGGAACCAAAATAATTGAAGGGGAAGATCTGAATATTATATGCGGCCACATACCTGTTAATGACAAGGAAATAAAAGACAAAGTAAAACTAAATGTAATGAAATATCTTAATGAAAAATATTCCCTTATTGAAGAAGATTTTATATGCGCTGAAATTGAATTTGTTCCTGCACAAAAGCCTGTTGATATTGGATTTGACAGAGGCCTTATTGGAGCCTATGGCCAGGATGACAGGGTATGCGTATTTGCATCTATTATGGCAATAAGCGAAACAAAAAATCCAGCAAGTACAGCAGTAGCCTTTTTTACAGATAAAGAAGAAATCGGCTCCTATGGAGACACAGGCGCTGAAAGTTTTTCATTGATGAATTTTACAGATAAATACCGTACCCTTGCATCAGTCAGGGAATCAGCCTGGGAAATTCTTGAAAAGTCAAAGGCCATATCTGCAGATGTTACTGGAGCAATGGACCCCACATTTTCATCAGTAAATGATCCACAAAATGTTTCATATCTGGGAAAGGGAGTTTCCGTGGAAAAATATGGCGGAGGTGGAGGAAAATACAACACCAACGATGCCCATGCTGAGTACATGCAATATATGCGCAATCTTGCAGACAAAAATAAAATTCCATGGCAAACAGGAGAAATGGGAAAGATCGACACAGGAGGCGGCGGAACAATAGCAATGTTCCTGTCACGATATGGCATGGATTGTGTTGATGCAGGACCCTGTTTGCTTGGTATGCATTCAGTATGCGAGGTTGCATCAAAGGCAGATATATACGCCTCATACCTGCTATATAAGGCATTTTTTAATGCTTAATCTGCCCAATTAAACCTATGACCAGTCACAGGAATCTTTCAAGATATCTTCTTTTTGTAACAATGTCCCTGGCCTTTATATTCGGATACCTGGACTTATACCTGG
>CAYTLM010000315.1:0-1709 GCA_964438485.1 uncultured Leptospirales bacterium
AAATTAATAATATAGCTCATTTCAGAAAGTTAGGAAAATAAATAAAAAATCCCTCTCCAAATTTAAAAATGTTTTCATTGTAAAAAATACATGACTTTTTCCTTTAAAAAGTATTGACATATGTTCACATATACGCTAACTTATAAAATATGAAAAAAACTATAATTTTTTATAGAACCAAAGATGGGAACTGCCCTGTAGAGGACTTTCTTGATTCTCTTCCCGGGAAAGTTGTTCAAAAAATCGCATGGGTACTTGAAATATTAGAACAGCAAGGAATGCTTCCATCTACATATTTTAAAAAACTTGTAAACACTGAGATTTGGGAATGTCGTATTCAACAAGGTTCAAATACTTATAGAATATTCTGCTTTTTCGACAAAGGATCTATAATAGTTCTTACACATGGTTTCATCAAGAAAACACAAAAAACACCAATTGATGAAATTAAAAGAGCAAAAGAATATCGAAGTGATTATTTAAAAAGGAGAAAATTATGAGTGATTTAAAAAAATATATAAATAAGCGAAAAGCAAGCGATCCTGATTTTGCACAAGGATATGACCTGGGATTAGAAGAATTTAAGATTGGATTAATTCTACGACAGGAACGGGAAAAAAGCGGGCTAACCCAGGAGGAATTAGCTAAAAGAATAAAGACAACGAAAAGTGCAATATCTCGAATCGAAAATCATTCTGACGATATTAAGCTTTCTACTTTAATGAAAGTAGCAAAAGCATTAGGGAAAAATGTTTCTATAAAGCTTATGTAAAATGTAATTTTTATAGCAATACCTGACAAAACAAAAGTTTTACGCAGATCTATTTCAATCAACTGCTTCAATTCTTCATTTAGTTTTTAATAAACCAAATATAATTTGAACTGCTCTAAAAAAAAGAAGTAATTTATGAATAATGAACTTTAATAATGATTAAGTATAATCCTGCATAAAAACAGGCTCTGACCCCTTAACAAGTCAGGATCACAATCAGCGGTTATTGCATTAAAATTTATACTTGCAAATATACTTGACTTATCGCTATTTATTCATTATCGTTATTATAGGAGGTTTTCCATGCCACAAATATCATTATATATTGACAAAGAAACCCTGGATAAGATTGAAAAAGCCGCAGCTAAAGAACGTATTTCAATCTCAAAATGGGTAGGCAAACATATAAAGAAAATAATAAAGGAAGATTATCCTCAAGGGTATTTTGATCTATTTGGTTCAATAACAGATAAGTCATTTGAAATTAAAAAATTATCATTTGAGCAGGATTCAAAACGGGAAAGCTTATGATTTATTATCTTGATTCAAACATATGTATATATTTTCTTAAAGGCTTGTATTCTTCTATAATGGAAAATATAAAAAATATAAATCCAGATAACATTAAAATCCCTTCAATAGTGAAAGGTGAACTTCTTTATGGTGCTGAAAAAAGCGAACAGAGAACTAAAAATTTAACCAGGATCAATCAATTTCTAGAACCCTTTGAAATTGTACCATTTGATAATAATTGCTCAGTTGTTTATTCCAGGATTCGTGCAGATATGGAACAGAAAGGTACAGGTATAGGACCAAATGATTATATAATTGCTGCTACAGTTTTAGCTAAAAATGGGATTCTTGTAACAAATAATACAAAAGAATTCGAAAGAATAAAAAATTTAAGAATAGAAAACTGGGTTGTGTAAAACAGGCT
>CAYTLM010000316.1:0-1704 GCA_964438485.1 uncultured Leptospirales bacterium
ATCTGTATGGCAAAAGGCTCTTATAAATGCAGGTATAAACCCAATTGCTTCAATACTGGATATAACAAATGGTGAAATAATAAATAATGAGTTTTCAAAAAAGCTGCAGGAGAATATCCTTCGCGAAGGTGTAGCTGCTGCTAAAATTGCAGGAATAAAAATTATAGAAGATGAAATAATTAAAACAACTGCTGATGTATGCATCAATACTTCTGCAAACAGATGCTCCATGCTGCAGGATATAAAAGCACAAAGAAGAACAGAAATTGATTTTATAAATGGCAAAATAATTGAGCATGCAGCAAAAGAAAAAACTAAAGTGCCTTTCAATGAATCTGTTTATTATTTAATCAAGGCTATTGAAGGGAAAAAATTTTTAATATAATAGTGTTTCAGGTAAAACCTGAGTGAAAAACATCTGTTCCTTAAATTTAAAAACCGATAAATAATACAGGAAAGCTTTTACCAGGAGGGAAATAATGACACGAAAATCAATTATAATGATACTCATATATTTATTATCATTTTCATCTATCAATATTTTAACAGCTCAGGAGACCAAAACTCCTGATAAAAATAATTCAGCTTCAACAGAAGAATCCTCAGCAAAATCAAAAGAATATACAGAAGCTGATGCAAAAGAAGATAAAATGAAAGTTGAAAGAATTGAGAAAACCCTGGAATATGGAGTGCAAAAAGACCGTATTACAGCCATGAACTTTATAAAATCGATAAAAAGTGATGATATGAAAAAACGGGTTATTTTAAAAGTAATTAATCTTATTGAAAATGACCCGAATGTTGAAGCAAAAAAAACAGCAATTACTGTAGTAGGTGATTTAAAAAATAGAGAGGCTATTCCTGCATTAATCAAAGCTCTTGATGATAAATCTGATGAAATTCAGATTGCAGCCTGTTATGCCCTAGGAAGACTGGAAGCACACGAAGCAAAGGAAAAGGTCATTGTTCTGCTTAAAAAGCAGGATCTGGGAGTTAGTTCCAATCTTACTGAAGCTCTTATTATTCTTTTAACGGATCTGAAAGCTCAGGATATTCTTGACTATGCAATAGAAAGCATTAAAGACCACAAAACCGGGAAAATGGCCAGGGAAAGATTTATGCTATACATTGGAAAGGTTGGCTCTGCTGCGCAAAAGGACTTCCTTATTGAACTGCTCAATGATGAAACTGAAGACATGACTATCAGAAGCCATGCAGTAAAAGCCCTGGGTGCATTAAAAATAAAGGAATCAGCAGATGATATTAAAAAGCTACTCAATGAAATAGAAGAGTTTCCTTTTAAAAAAAAGCAAAGCTATTACAACCTTTCCATGCACGCAGTAACAGCACTTGTGGCTCTTGGAGACACGGATTCAGTTGAGCTACTTATGAACTCTCTTAGAAGCGATAATGCTGGTGTAAGGCTGAATGCTGTGAACCTTATAAAAGATTTTGATGATGAAAGAACAATTGACATATTAAAATACAAAATGAAATATGATCCCAATGAAAGGGTAAAAAGTGCAGCAAAAAAAGCTCTTGAAGATAAAGGCCTTATTGAAAAAGATAAAGAGTCTGATGACAAAAGCGCAATAGAGGATAATGCTGATGAATAGTCATGAGAACAGATATGAAAGAAGAAGCATAAAGGACAGGATAAAGGAACTTTCATCATTAGGATTTCTTACTGTTATAATTGCAGCA
>CAYTLM010000317.1:0-1701 GCA_964438485.1 uncultured Leptospirales bacterium
CAGGTTTTTTGTCATTTGTAATTAAGGCTTTTTTGAATTAAGATATTCTTTAGTGTAGTAATGATATAGGAGCACTTAATTTTAAATAAAAGTTAAGGGATTAATTCTGATAATTTTCTTTGCTTTTCTTCTATTATATGTTATACTATATTAACCATATTCGTTCAGGGAGGGGATTATGGAGAGTGCAAATATTACTGGCACAGGATCTGTTACTACTGGTTTTACTACAGAATCCTATAGCCCTGTAAGATCAAATCCTGAAACTCAACAGGTTGTTGTAGAGAAAGCAGAAAGAATACCAGAGGAAAATAAAGGAAGCAATATTGATGTAACTGCTTGATAGAATTACTGTGACTGGTTTTTGTATCCAAGCTCTTTCATAAAACGGGGCAGTTGCCTTTTGCTGTTTAAATGATATACAAGGTGAAGTTCATTTTTTGCGCGGGTAATGGCAACATAAAAAAGCCTTCTCTCTTCTTCCAGATCAGAAGTTTTGTCCGGAATAATTTTATCGTTTATCCCTGCAATAATAACTGTACCAAATTCAAGCCCCTTTGAGCCGTGCATTGTAAGAAAAACAGCCCTGCTTGAAATAGAATCTCCCAACTCTCCTTTTAGCAGTTCACCCTGATAGTTGTTCCTGTAAATGATTGCTATATCGTTTTTATTATCAGAGTTTAAAATAATTTCTTTAATTATTTCAGATTCAGTTTTTTTCTTTTGAACCTGATGTGCCTGAACTTTACCCTTTATATTTCTGCATGAAACGATCTTTTTTGATGTCCGGAACCTGTTTAGTTTTATAAACCTGTTGGATAGTCTTATTATTTTTTTACCTGAACGGTAATTTTTGGTGAGCTTTTGTATATTTACTTCAGGGAAGTATTTGGCTATGTTAATAATATATTCCACCTTTGCATTCCTGAATCCGTAGATTGACTGATAATCATCACCCACCATAAAAAGTGCAGGATTTTTGCTGCACAATAAACCTGAAAGAAAATCAAAATTATCATCAGAGGTATCCTGAAATTCATCAACAAAGATGTATTTATATTTTTCTAAAACATCTTTTCTTATTTCATCTGACTGCTTTAAAAGGGAAGTAGCATGTGAAATTATATCATCAAAGTCTATCAGCGACTTTTCTTTTTTATGTATGGCATAGGCTTTGGGGATTTCCTCCATGAGTTCAAAAAGCCCGTTTGTTTTAAGCTTGTCCCTGGAGGAGCTATCCAGTCTGTCAAGCCTGCATGAAAGCCTGAATACAGTTTCATTGGGGATTCCCAGGTATAGGTTTTTGTTGTTGTGAATTATGGTTTTTATAATCTTTTCCTTTTCATCTTCAGTGATGAGTTGAGGAAATGCCATAAATCCGGAATGTTCCAGGTATGCTTTTGAGTATTGGCGGAGCAGATGAAATGCAAATGAATGAAAGGTTCCTGCAAAAATTTTATTTATATCCCTGTCCAGGCTGCTTTGAAGCCGTGATTTTATTTCTTCAGCTGCTTTTCTGCTAAAGGTAAGCACCAGAAGGTTCTCTGGCAGCAGTTCTGTAAAGTGGAGAACATTTGCAATTTTACTAATCATTGTGGTGGTTTTACCAGTACCAGCCCCTGCTATTACAAGGTTTATGCCCATATCAGGAGCTGCTGCTAAAGCCTGTTCTTTGTTAAGTTTTCTTTTGTCCATACTATT
>CAYTLM010000318.1:0-1686 GCA_964438485.1 uncultured Leptospirales bacterium
TTCTGGTATGAACAATCCCTGTTATATCCTTTATGTCAAAAACAATAGTATTAAGACCTGTTTCCACCATAGAATCAAGAGTTGATGTAAAGTCTTTAGCTCCAGCTCTGTCCCCTGTAAAATAAAGACCCTTTGTTTTAATTATACCGCTAAACCTGCTTTTTATTATATCGGGCGTAAAACAGGGAAGCGCACCAGGAATAACCACTGTTTCACCTGAATTTATAATACCTTTATTTATTCTGTTTGCACCTGCAATGGTGTTTTGCAAATCCTTTAATTTACTAAAATTTGTAAGCTCTATGGATTGTTCAGAAAACTCCTGGGCTGATATATTAGACTGGGCAGTGTAAAAAAGAATTCCTGCATAATGAAAATATCCCCTTTCCAGGGTGGAATAGGTTTTTTTGAACCTCAAATTCTCTCCAAGCATTACTGTAACCTGTTTGCTTACAGGCAGATTATGCAGATCAAAAGTTGCTATAAAAAAAGATTTAATATGATCGCTAATATATATTGCACGATTATATCCTGCTACAGCTATGAAAAAAAGAAAAAAGGAAAAAATACCTGCATAAAAAAAACGCTTCACACCTTTTGACATAAACCTTCCCAAAACAAAAAACAGTTAAAAATAATATTTTAACATAAATAGCACCTTTACAAACCTCCTGTCAACAAAAATGATAAAGATGATCTTTCACAATTAAGCTCATTCCGGATCTTTGGGGAAAGTTATATTATTTTCCATACACATCAACCCCCGGCGGAGTTAATTTATTTTCTAAAAGAACCCTTGGCCGCCGCCCCCTTAAAGAGGGCTATTAACTTGTTTTGTACTTTTTAATACACCTTTGTTATTTTAGCGTTTAATAAAGTATAAATGTGAATAGATATTCAAAAGTCCCCCATTTACGGGGTTCTGTCTTAGGATAAAGAGAAATGAAGTTTATTATGTTTCCCAATAATCTGAAATGAACCATAAACTATGTAAAAACTTCTAATTTTAAATAAAAGTTAAGGAATTATACCTGAAAATATTTAAAAAAAATGAAGAATTTTGTTGATATATTCTATAAATTTCCTATTATAAAAATAACAGGTCTTATAAGAGCCATGTAAAATTCACTTATAATTTTGTGCTTTAAAGATGGTGCAAAAGCAGCATCTTATAAAAAATAACAAGAGGTATTCAATGAAAAAAATTTTCCTTTTTACTGCAACAGTAATTGCAGGAGCATTACTTACCCTTTTTATAACTATTGAGCCTATGCAAAACGCCTATGCAGCTGACGGATGCTACAACTGCGGTTCAGGAAGTTCTGCAAATCAGTGCAGATATCGCGGAAGTGACACATCTGAGCAGAGGAAAAAATGCGAATCCATGGGATGCAAAATTGTAGGCACTTCCAGCTGCTCAACAGCAGCTAATGTAAAGGTAATCAATTAAATTTAGTCTGCAATTCTAACCTAAAAAGCCGGCCTAACAAGCCGGCTTTTTAGGTTTATTAAGCCTTGAACCATTTCCTAACCCTTTTCTTAGACCTCACCCCGGCTCCGAGACCCCATCTCCCTAACCCTCTTCCCCTCAAGGAGAAGAGGGAAGTGTATTGTTAAATTTTTTATAGATATTGAATTTTTAATTTCATGAATTTAAAAGTTTAGTGCAAAACCTGAAATTTTATG
>CAYTLM010000319.1:0-1682 GCA_964438485.1 uncultured Leptospirales bacterium
CGCGAAAAACAATGCCGCGCCTTAAAAGGTTTTGAGCAAACTTATTATTTACATTGCTATCAACCCTTTTTATATTTTTATGAACAACAGCAACATCACCTGGCTCAACATCAATCTCACCCTTAACAGAAAGCTGACCCTTGAATTGAAAAATCTCTTTATCCTGAGTAGTAAAATAAACCTCTTTCCCTGCTTTATTGAACTTTACTTCATTTACAGTAACTACTGGATTATCCAAGTATTCAGGAATGTTTTCAGATAATAGATTATTCTCAATTTTACCAGAAATATGGTAAATAATAGAAGCTGAAAGAACAATACATATTATAGCAGCCAGTATAAAACCTTTAATTTTTTCCCTAAGAAGAACAGGAGCATAACAGAAAGCAGTAAATAAAAAAGAAACAACAAAGATACCTGATGATATAAATACAATAATAGGATGATTTACGCTATTCTGATCATAAAAAAAAAGTATAGTGGCAACAATAAAGAAAAATACTGGAGCAGACACTGGTCCAATATTTTTTTTAACAGTACTAAATCCTTCCAACTCTAAAAACTATCCCCAGATTTGACCCGATTGAAATTCGGCTTGACCCTAGGCCCTTTCCAAAAGATCCATATCTGCCATAAACATCCCAAAGCACCTTCCAAAAGGATGAACCTGTAAAGACAACAGTCAAAGGAAGCTGTATGCCAGCACTCCCCTTGTATCCGCCTTGAAAAGGTGCTACTTCTGAATAAAGCCCAAAGCCCGTTCCAGCTGCAATAAATTGGTTGATTTGCCATAGATACTTTCCTTGAAGAAGCACCTCAATAAAATTAAGAGAAAAATCCAGTTCACTCCGCATATATTTTAACTGAAAATCGCCACAATAATTATTAACAAAAATATTAAGGGCTGCTCCACCACCAAAGGATGTACCAGACATATTCCTGGTGCCCTGCTCTGTTTCAAACCAGTCTTTATATTCTACTCTGTCATAGGACATGGACAAAATCGGACCTAAATAGACATAATGAAGGCTCGATATATCCTGAACATTTTGCGGGAATGCAAAGCTAAACATGGATAAAAATAAAATAAAACATAGCAGGACAGGCCTTCCCAAATCAATTCTCCTATTACTGAATATTCAGCGGGTTATTAACCCTTTGAGCATTTGCCGGTACTTCAAAATTAAACAGACCAGGCATAATTGTAACAGCTGTACTTATCTCTGAAAATGTAAAACTATATAAAATCCCTTCACTGGTTTTAAATACTGCCCGTTTCAGGAAAAATGACCTGTCGAGTAAAAGAGTAATTTCCTGATAATGACGGTTATCATTTTTCAGCTTCAGGGTATAACCATTTGGACCATCTTCTATTAAAAAAGGCATGTAACCATTTGTGAAAGATGCAATTCCTCCTGATGCTCCACCATCTGACAACTCCTGTACCCCTACAATATTACTTGAAGGTGAATATACCCAGAGAGTTCTCCCATTAGAAACAATGGTTCTTCCGGGTGGATTAGTAAACTTTATGTAGAGCTTACCTGGATTAAGATATTTGAAATTCCCTGAAAACGTTGCGCCCCTGGATGTTGTCCATGAAATAACACCTGATAATTTTTCAATGCTCTGCATTTTGCTCCTGAACTTTTCAAGCGCTTCATCTCCTGTTAAAGAATAAG
>CAYTLM010000320.1:0-1666 GCA_964438485.1 uncultured Leptospirales bacterium
GATGGGAGCGGCAAGCTGGGTAAAGGATGCTGCGGTAAGTGTTTGGGATGGGGTGTCTGGGGCTGTGAGTACGGTGGTCACAGCAGTTCAAGAAGGAATTACTGATTTTTTTGCACCTAAAGTGGTAACTGTCCCAGAAGTTCAGGCAGCAGATTGGGTGCAGGATGTGGCTTATCCTATAGGTCATGTAGATTCCGATAGTCAGGCAAGGGCTGATGAGAAATTTAGTTCTTATAAAAAAGTGAAAGTTATTGTAAATGGCAAGGAGATGCTGATTAATGAAGAACAAAAAGTAGATATCAAGCTCCTTAAGCAGGAGGAAGTGGGTCGAAAAGCTTGTTATTTTACATCGGTTGTAATGCTTGCTGAAGCATTGATGGGCAAAGTTGCTAATTTGATGGATACTTTTGAGATGGCATTAAATACTAAAATACCAGGTATAAATCTCAATGTAACTGATTCAAAAGGGACAGTTAATAGCTATGAAGGTGTAGCAAGAGCAGCTGGTGCAGATGTAAAGGATGGTTCTTTGATTAGTCAGGATGTCACCGATCTGAATAAAACAATTAGTACTATGATTGCTCAATTGGACAATAAGAATCCTGTGTTGATACAATTAACGGGTGGTCATGCAGAAGTTGTCTATGGATATGAGGTGAAAGATAATAGTTTGAGATTTTTAGTTCATGATCCTGGTTATCAAAAAGATACTTATTTAGATGCAAGTAATCTTCAACCGTATCAAGGTTTTCAAGATTATTCGACCGAGAAAGGTGGTATGCGTGTGTCAAAATATAACGAGTATCGATCAGTCTTTAGAATAAAATATTTTAAGAGGTAAAAAATAATGAAGTTTCAAAGATTAAACTTAGTAATTAATATATTTTTTTCCATAATTTTGAGTTTTATTCTATATAGCAGTGAGTGTTTAAGTCAAATTAATAATAGAGAAAAAATTACAGATAAAAATTTTCTACAATTATATGCTGATTGTTATGTTGTGAAATTTTCAAATATTTTTGTAACGATAGATAATAAAAAAATTAAAATACCTATATTTAATGGAACATATGGTGATGTTGATTTAGAAGAATTAAAAAAAGTTCAGAAATCTAGAGCTGATATTTTGAGTTCTTTAATTTTTTATTCTCAAAAGGATGGGCTGAAAAAGACACTTATCGAATTTTTAAGTTTTTATAAAAAAAGCTTATTAAAAGATAATGATATTAACAAACCAACAATAATTGGTGGTGAAGGCGATAGTTATATAATTTGGTATGATTTTAATTATGAAGGAATAAAATCATCTATGATGATTCATGTTTTAGGTGATATAAAGAATATGGATGAACTTGATGAAAAACGTATTCGGGGTAGAGACAGAACTATTGAAATAGTTGAGTTTGATCAAAAATCCGATAATTTTAGAGTAAGAATTAATATAGGTGAAGAAAGTGGGTTTTAGAAAAATAAATAGCTTTGGGTAGGATTCCCATGATTTAGCAAGAGTGAATGTATAGTAAATCCTGTTAATCCTACAATCAAGGAAATCATGGTTCGTGCATTGAGGGAATATGTAATATTCGTTGGCAATGCAGTGGAAGGAATGATGGGAGCAGCAAACTGGGTAAAGGATGCTGCGGTAAGTGTTTGGGATGGGGTTGCT
>CAYTLM010000321.1:0-1665 GCA_964438485.1 uncultured Leptospirales bacterium
CAATTGCTGCTGTGGGTATGGGAGCAGAAGGAACAGCCTTTTATATGGATCAGATTAAGCAGGAGCTGCAAAAGGCAATGGTACTTACAGGGTGCACAAAAATTCAGGATATCAGTGCTGATATAATAAGGGGGATATGATGGGGGGGCAAAACAAGGGGAAAAGCTCTTGTTTTGAGGTTAGGGCTCTGACCCCTGCCTCCCCTATACCCACAAAACCAGCCTTTTTCTGTAAGCATCCTCGTAATTGAGGAATTTATCAACACGTTCAGTAAAGTTATTCCCTAATTTTAAAAAATATTCATGCAGGGTAAATTTTAATGGAGAAATAAAGTGTTCATTAAGATAGCAGTTTATAAAACCTATTTCATTTTTCCTGGGATCCCTGGAAAGTCCTTTTCGCACAGGATTATATCCAATATACCACAGCAACCACAGGAGATATTCTTCAGGATTGTCAGATTCTTCAATTATTGTTGAGCCAAATCGTTCATTCCAGAAAGGACCTGTTTCGCCTGTGTCCCGATTATACTTTTCTGCCATGCGTGCTTTTATATATTGCATTATAAGTGAAATAGTTTCACTATCTTCTAAGGTTCTTATAATAAGATGAATATGGTTTGCAACAGTTTCAGCAGCAATTAGCTCAAAATTATATTTTTCCTGGCACATTTGAATAGATTCAATGAAATATTTTTTCCCATATTTGCTTTTTAGCAGATCCCGTTTCCCGCGGCATCTTGTGAAACAGTGATATGTTACACCTTGGGCAATAGTTCTTAATGGTCTTGCCATATTTTCCCCCTGATTACTTAATTCGTTTAATATTACTACGATTTTAAGGGGGTTTTTTTTGAAAAAAATTTGGGGTCAGAGCAAAAATTTCAGTTTTTTTTGATTTTTTAGAGATTTTTGAATTTGGGGTCAGAGCCCTATCTATTTAGATATTTTTTAGAAAATAGAAGTATAAAAAAGGGTCAGAGTCTGGGTATGTCCAGGATTTGGGTTTTGGCAGGGTTCAGGGTCAGAGCCCATTTTCAAAAACATAGAAAATAAAGATTTTTTTATATTGACTCATGCGTGTTATTTATTAAATTGAAGTAATTAGAATTAAAGGGTCAGAGCCCTTGTTCGAGGGTCAGAGCCTTTTTTCTAGTTTTAGATACTTTTTAGAAAATAAAGAAAGAAAAGGGTCAGAGCCCCTGTTCAATGCAAAAACTTTAATTCCTGGATTTAACATTTAGTTAAATAAAATTAGCTAAGAAAAATTAAATTTGTGAAAAAAAGAGGCATGGATATGAAAAAATTAAGTGTATTTTTAATTTTAGCAATTGCAGCTTTTGCGTTTGTTGGGTGTAGTGATGATGGGACATCTTTGAGATGGGATAATCAAAGTAATTCTTCTTTAAAAGATATACAGTGGATTAATAGTGCATCTGTTAATCAGCAGTGGTCTGGTGTAGTTAATCATGAAGATAGAACAGATTATAGGGAGATAACCAAGCTTAGTGGACAAGGGGAGTGTCTTTTTGAGGGTGGTGCTCCTGCTTCAATAACGTTGTCTGCTGGTGCAGGAGTTGTGGATGCATCTTCTAATTCAGCAACAATTGAAAAAGATGTTGATGCTACGTTAATAATTGAAAGTGCTAAATAATACAACTTTTAT
>CAYTLM010000322.1:0-1657 GCA_964438485.1 uncultured Leptospirales bacterium
GAGTATGGAAGTATTTCCAAATCTTTGGAGTGTTTTTTTAAGGTTTCATAAAAGTAAAAGTCTGTGTGAAAGTTTGGAACAAAGGATTTTATTTTGCTGTGGAGAATAAGAAAGAAAAGCTTTCCCTGCTTTGTTGAAGCAAGGATTTCAATGTGTGCAGCACCCCTTGAACTTACAGCATCAGGGAATGATGCTACGTCTTTATATGCAAGAGTGCATGATTTTATCTCAAGAAAGTATTCTCCACTTTCACCTTTCATGAGAAAATCGAATCTGTGATTATTGTATGGAGGCTCGCTTCTGATAATTGAATCTTTTTTAAGTTCAGGGATAAGATTTTTCTGGATTAGTTCAGGAAAAAGGGTGTTGCTCCTTGCTGAATCTATCATTACAGGGAAGCTGTTATGGAATATGTATAGGAGTCTGTACCTGTATTTTCCTGGAGATGGGATTAAAAGAACATTATTTCCAGGTATTGCCAGTTCAGAAAGGCGTCCTGTGTTAGGTACATAAATTTCTTCAACTTCATTGTTTATCAATACCTGGGATACAAACCGGTTGAGGCGCTTTTTAAAAACAGCTTTAATGTATGGAGGATTTGCCATTTATAGAGAGAAGTAAAAAGTCCGCAGAGAGTTTTCTCTACGGACTATAGTTTTATTTATCTTTAAATACAGGTTTTCTTTTTTCAATAAAGGCATTTACTGCCTCTTCTTTATCTTCTGTGCCAAAGCAGTAAATTGATTGAGCCTGCTCAAACATTAGGCCAGCATAGGTATTGCCTTCTGCTGCAACATTGACTCCCCATTTTCCAAAGCGAACAGCTGATGGTGGAAGGTTGGATATTCTTTTTGCAAGCCTCAGGGATTGAGATTCAAGTTCTTCAGGTTTGACCAGGTATTCAACAAGCCCTATTCTGTATGCTTCCTGAGCATCAACCTCTTCAGTACAGAGTATTAATTTTTTAGCCTGGCCAATTCCTATCAGCTTTGTGAGCCTGGTTGTTCCTGTCTGGTCTGCTGTTAGTCCAAAGCGTACTTCAGGAAGAGCCAGTCGTGCACCTTCAGCTGCAACTCTTAAATCACAGCTTAGCACAAGTTCAAGACCAGCACCGTAGCAGAGTCCCTTTATGGATGCTATAACAGGTATGGGGAGTTCCTGGAATCTGCTAAAAGTTCTTTGAAGAAAGTTAAGGTTATCCTTTACAAATCGTGTGTCCACTGCTTTAAGAAATGCCAGATCAACGCCTGCTGAAAAATGATCGCCACCTGACTGGAGTACTGCAACTCTGAGATTGTTATCCTGAGCAAGCTGCTCCTGGATGTCAGACAGTGAAAGCACTACTTCTTTGTCGAACAGGTTGAGTCCGCTAGGATCATTTAGTGTGATAAATGCAATATGGCCATCTTTAGTAAGTTTTACTTTTGGTTCCCCGCTCATAATAAATACCTCTTTATTTTAAATAATTTCATATAAAAGGACAATTTGTTTATTCGACAAGTATAAATTCAGTGAATAAATCTTCAAGCAGTATTTATCATTGATAGACCCCATCTCCCTAACCCTCTTCCCCATAATGGAGAAGAGGGAATTGTATTAAAAAATCATTCCTTTTTTTTGCTGGAAAAGATCTTTTCCCAGTATGAAATTTCATCAT
>CAYTLM010000323.1:0-1645 GCA_964438485.1 uncultured Leptospirales bacterium
TTACCTCCATCCATCTGTCCCTTCTTTCTGTAAACTTTTCCCTTTGCTGCTGCCAACGAATATTATATATTCCCTCAATGCGCGAACCATGATTTCCTTGATTATAAGATTAGCAGGATTTACTATACATCTACTCTTACTAAATCATGGTAATCCTTTAATCCCTATAATCATGGTTCAAAGATTATGCTTGCTTTATATAACATGACCGCCGGGAGGCGGACATTGTTGGTATTTTCAAGAAACTTGAGGTGTCAGATTAAATTTTTTAATACACATATTTACCTTTTTTTAAACGAACTTGTCTCTCCAATATTAATAAAAAGAGAAATCAATGGAGAGCTTTCCTCAAATACGAGCATATCTATTGTCCCGTTTACAGGTATTGATTCTTTACGATTATAGCCCATCTTTTCAATCTTCTTAATAGATGCCTTTTCATCGCATTCAACTGATATCATCATAGAAATAGGCAATCCTTCATAATCGAAATCATACCAAATTAAATACCATGAAGAACCTTCATTGCCAATAACTGATGGCTTATTAACATCAATTTCCTTAAAAAAAGTTTTTTTATAAAATTTTAAAATATCGTGAAAAGTTTTACCAACTTCACCTTTCTTTGTAAAAATGATAATACTACCAAATAAAGATAAATTTTTTTCTTTTTGTTGTTTTTGTAATTCTTCATAAGTGACATCTTCATAAATCCCACCATAAATTGGAACTCTAATATTTTTCCCATTATAACTCACAATTATATTTGAATAACGTATAACATAAGCTCCTCCGCCAAGTTGTTCAAATTTTGACAATACAGATTCTTGATTATTTTCTCCAAAAGACATATTGCAATTGATAACAGAGAATAATAATATAATAAATAATAATTGTCTAATTTTTAATAACATTTTAATCCCCTATTTTAAATATAACAACTTTAAAACTTGACGTTCTTTTCCTAAAGGTTGTGGTATCCCTTTTTGAGTCGAATATCGTTCAACACTATTAACAACTTTATATGGTTGCCAAGTCTTTGAATTCAAATAAGTATCCTTCTGGTATCCTACATCATGCACTAAAAATCTAAGATTATCATTTTTATTTTCATAACCATAAATAACTGATGCGTGTTGATCATCAAGTATCATCATTACTGGATTACCTCTATCTATCTGCTGAATTATAGTATTACTAAATTGCGAAGGATCAGTTTCTTTACCCCATGAAATATCCCCTTTGACTCCAGCTGTCTTTACTAATTCTGTTTCATTAGTAACCCAAAATCTATCTTTAATTACTACATCGCCCTTCTGCTTTGATTTTCCATATATTTTTTTTTCGTCAAAATCGCTTACATCTAATCCTTGCTCTCTCATCCTTTTTTCTGCCAAAATTAAATATGAAGCTATTTTACATCCCCCTTTCCCATTAAGCATTTGATCTAACCCTTGCTGACTTAGCTTGCAAATATCAACCCCAATATCAGAATTTTTATTTTTCTCCTCCATCTCTCTGAATTTCTGCATATATTCCGCATGACTCATCTCTCTGGCTCCACCTGCTCCAACTTTTACTTCAGGCTTCCCATAAAGCACAGACATCATCCTGTTATACTCAGCACTTCCCTCCTGTAACGCTG
>CAYTLM010000324.1:0-1640 GCA_964438485.1 uncultured Leptospirales bacterium
CGTTACAGGAGGGAAGTGCTGAGTATAACAGGATGATGTCTGTGCTTTATGGAAAGCCTGAAGTAAAAGCTGGAGCAGGTGGAACAGGAGAGATGAGTCATGCGGAATATATGCAGAAATTCAGAGAGATGGAGGAAAAAAATAAAAATTATGATATTGGTAGTAATCTTAAAAAGTTAACGGACTTAGCTCAGCAAAATAATGGCGGTAGTAAATATGTGCGAGAAGAAATAGAAAAAGCTTTGGATAAGATTCCAGGGGGAAAGAATTTGGATGTAGATAAAATTTTAAAAACCTCTTGTGTTTCATTGAGTGTATGGGTGGCTTTGAAGCAAGCAGGTGCTGATGTAGGTGACTATGGAGATTTTTATGTTGATCAGGTAAAGAAAGGCAATATTTCTGTCGAGAACGCGTCTGTTAATAAGATTTATGATGTTGCAAATTCATATACTATTGATGGCAAAAAACCAGAGATTGGATTTACACGAGATTTTAATGAATATGACAAACTACTAGCATCAGGACAAGTGAATAATGGTGTTGTATTTTTTAAAACACTAGCAGGTAATCATGCATTAAATGTTTATTTTTCTAATGAAGGTACTAAAATTTCAGATGTTTCGTATCGAACACATGGTAATTTAGCAAGCGAATATGTGGAAAACGAAAACTATAGATGGTTATTTTATGTAAAAAAAAGAGGTAAATAGTTATTATGAAAGAAATAATATTAATTACGTTAGCAATTTTTTGTATTAATTGTAGTACAGAAAAAAATGATAATAAATTAAATAAAGAAAAAAAACAAAAAGCGATAGATTTTTTTATGGGGGAAAAAATTTATTTAAAAACTAATCATATTGAAATCGTTGAAAAAGATAATTTAACAGATGAAGATTTAATTCATCTTTCATATTTGTCGGATCTTAAAATTTTAAGAATTACTTCAAATAAGATTACAGACAAAGGTATTAGAAATATAAAAGAGCTTCATAATTTGGAGATTCTTGAGCTTAATTGTGCAAAGTTGACTGATCGTATTACAAATTATATAATGAATAAATCAAAATTACGAAGATTGAATTTATCTTTTACTCAATTAACTGATGAGGGTATAAAAGTTTTATCTGATTTGAAAAATCTTGAAATGTTAAATTTGAGTAATACGAGAATAACTGGTAAGAGTCTTTATTACTTCAAGGGTATGAAAAAACTAGTATCGTTAGGTCTTGCGAATGTATTATTAAATGATGAAGATTTAAAATATTTAGTAAGTTTAAAAAATTTAAGAGAGTTAAGTTTGATATCAACAAGTATAAGTGATAAAGGTCTGATTTATCTTGAGTCATTGGAGAGTTTAGCTGAACTAGGATTACAGAACACAAAAGTGACTGAGGCTGGTGAGAGAAAGTTAAAAGAGAAATTACCATATTGCATTATTTTTACAGAAGATGTTCATGATCCTTTTTCAGAAGAATAATATCTTGAAACCTGTAGAGTGAGTAGAGTAGAAATTAACCCGACAAACTAAGTTCTCTTGCTTTATATAATATGACCGCCTTCCGGCGGTCATGTTGCATAAAGCAAGCATAATCTTTGAATCATGATTATAGGGATTAAAGGATTATCATGATTTAGTA
>CAYTLM010000325.1:0-1634 GCA_964438485.1 uncultured Leptospirales bacterium
CTGTTGGGTACAAAAGAACAAAGAAAAGAGTTAGATCGTCAATTTAAGAATGAAAAATCTAACTTTAAAATTGCTATTGTTGTTGATATGTGGCTTACCGGTTTTGACGTACCTTTCCTTGATAGTATTTATATTGATAAACCCATACAACAGCATAATTTGATTCAAACCATATCGCGAGTAAACCGCAGGTTTGAAGGTAAGAATAAAGGTTTGGTCATTGATTATATAGGTATAAAAAAACAGATGAATCTTGCTCTTGCAAAATATAATAAGGGTGATGAGGATAATTTTGAAGATGTAGCAGAATCCCTGGTTATAGTCAGGAATCATTTGGATCTTCTTGCAAAACTATTTCATACCTTTGACAATTCAAAATATTTTAATGGAACAACAATACAGCAGCTTAACACTTTGAATTTAGCTGCTGAATTTGTTCAAAAAACAAAAGAACTTGAAACACGATTCATGGGTCTGGTTAAGCGCTTGAAAGCTGCTTATGACATTTGTGTAGGCAGTGAAAATCTGTCTCAAACCGAAAGAGATTTCACACATTTTTATTTAGCTGTTAGGTCTATTGTATTTAAACTCACAAAAGGGACTGCGCCTGATACTGCACAAATGAATGTTAAAGTGCGTGAGATGATAAAGGATGCATTACAAAGTGATGGTGTAGAAGAGATATTTAAACTTGGCGATGAAATGAAAACTGAACAGGATATTTTTGATGAAGATTATTTGGCAAAAATAAATAAAATTAAATTACCAAATACCAAAATTAAATTGCTCCAACTATTACTTGCAAAAGTAATTGGCGAAGTCAAAAAAATAAATCGCGTTAAAGGGATCAATTTTACAAAAAAAATGCAGGATCTTGTAGAGCAGTATAATGATCGAGATGAAAATGACATATTTCGCAGTGAAGTTTATGAAGAGATGGCTGAAGCTTTAACTAACATGGTATGGGAGGTTCACAAAGAATTTTCAGCTGGTGATGAGTTGGGAATAGACTTTGAAGAAAAAGCATTTTATGATATTCTAAAAGAACTCTGTATCAAATATGATTTTACATATCCGGAAGACAGGATGATAGAGCTGGCAAAAGCGGTTAAAACTCTTGTTGATGGACAGGCTAAATTTCCTGACTGGAATAAACGGGATGATATAAAATCAGCGTTAAAAGTCGGTTTAATTCTTCTTTTAGATGAATTTGGATATCCTCCAGTAGAAAGAGATGAAGTATATGTTGAAATATTTGAACAGGCTGAAAATTTTAAAAGAAATCAGATATGAATAATTGCTTTGGCACGTTTTGAGTCTGTTATATTTTTTTCTTATTTTTATAAAATATGGGAATCCGGCGCAGGGGCGTAATGTATTACGCCCATTGTTTAAAAATGAAAGGCAGGGGTACGCCCGAAAATAACAGCACTTTCACAATAATTTTTTTATAGAAAAGAGTTGCACTTAATTGCTGAATTTGAGATATTACTGATTATATGATAAAAGAACTTAAAAAACTATTATGTATATTGTTGCTGATTTCTGCTTTTCTTTTTTTATTCAGCGGTTGTAAGAGCAAGCAGGATTTTTCAGGAACATACACCTATCAAAGCGGTGGCTGTGAAAGCGAT
>CAYTLM010000326.1:0-1622 GCA_964438485.1 uncultured Leptospirales bacterium
ACCTGGCGATATGTGCTGGAATAAAGATGTACAGAAAATGTATGTGTCCGGAAATCTGATGTATTAAATAGTGACAATGGTGAAACTGTAGCGCGGGGTCAATTCTGGGAAAATTATCCGAAGAAAATGGCAGGGCTTTTTATGGGAGCAGAAATGGATTCTCAAAATTTAGTTTTTTCTAATGGGATTAATTCACCAATCCAAGGTTATACATTAAATGATATAACAAAAATGACTGGAGAGGGTGGAAAATTGACTTGTCCATTCGGTCCAAGAAATCATCCGACATTGGGAGACCTTGATAATCATGGAGGCATAGACATTGGTGCACCTAATGGTACCAATATTTTAGCGATTGATGATGGCAAAATTAGATATCAGTATACTGAGGGGTATGGTTATCAGGCAATGATTGAGCATCAGAGTGGAGTACAAAGCTTTTATGCTCACATGACAGAGGATAGTTATAATAAGTATTCGTCTTTATTTTTTAAAGAAAATATCTTTGTTAAGAAGGGTGATGTAATTGGAGAGGTTGGAAGCACAGGTCGTTCTACTGGTAATCACTTACATTTTGCAATACGTTCAAAAGATGATAGTGCTTTAAATGTATCATTTATCAAAAGAGATGGTTATTACAATTACAGCCCTGTATCAATTTTTTATAATTATTTTAAGAAAAAAAAGTAAGGATTATCATTATGATTACAAAAAAGAAAAATTTTATGTTTATTCTGATGCTGATTTCTCTGATCTTATATTATTCATGTTTTTCAAAAGGAAAGGATGAAGTTCAATTAGCTATAAATACTAAAGAAATAATCGAGATAATAAAACAAAAAAATTTTGAAGACTTGATGAGCTATATACCTGATATAAATTTTGAGGTTTGGAATAATAAGTTTTTAACTAAAAATGAATTACTAAAGGATTTTGAAGAGAAAGGAAGAATTTATAAATTAGTATTTTGTGATGATATTATTGAAGAAACAGAGCCGTTATGTATCAGAGAAGATTTGAATAATAATAAGATTAAGATAAAAGAAATAATACAAAAAAAAATAGATCAGGAAATTGTTGCTGAAGTATTTTTAACATGGGATGTAAAGGAAAAAGAAAAAAAGAATAAAAACAATATTACATCGTACCTGGATAAGTTTACATATATCAAAATAGGCGATAAGTGGTTTTTATATAATTTTAAAGTTTGGGAGGGACAATAATTTTTATATATGTGAACTTTACTTATTTTTTTGTATAATCAGTTAAGCAATTAAAAATTTTTCATATTTTATTAGTATCATATAAATTTGTAATAATTAAAAAACATATGATACTTTTTGTGTTTCATTGAGTGTATGGGTGGCTTTGAAGCAGGCAGGTGTTGATGATGCTTTAACCTGACATCTCAAGTTTCTTTAAAACACCAACAACTGACCGCCTTCCGGCGGTCATGTTACATAAAGCAAGCATAATCTTAGAACCATGATTATAGGGATTAAAGGATTTCCATGATTTAGCAGGAACAGGTGTGGCAGCAGCAAAGGGAAAAGTTTACAGAAAGAAAGGACAGATGGATGGAGGTAACAGGTTATATTCTTAACAGGGGTAACCGTGACTGG
>CAYTLM010000327.1:0-1614 GCA_964438485.1 uncultured Leptospirales bacterium
TAAGATTCTCCGATTTTTATTATATAACTGCAATTTGTTTGTTTTTTATCTTTTCAATAAAGTAATCCATTCTTTCAGTCTGGTGTTTGCTTAAAGATGGGATAGTACTTTCTTTGTTGTCAGGCTTGAGTGCCTTAAAGATTTGCTCCTTCATAAAAGAATAGAGCGTTTCTTTTTTATTCATGTATAGTTTATCATAGAGATTTGTTTCCTGAAAAAGGTCTTCTGAATGAGTGTAAACAGCAGTGAAAAAAATCATATTTAATACAAAAAGAAGGGGATTGCTAGTTTCAAAGAACCCTTCATTTATTCCCCGCTTTATAATATTTACTATTTTTTCAATAATGGGAATAAAATATTTTCTTAAAAGCTCATATAAAAGCCCTTTGCCATCTGCAATCTCCCTGTTTATTATCTTATGTATTTCATTATCGTGAGTTTCTGTGTGTATGGAAATTAAAAGGTATAGTATGGCGCAAAGTTCTATAGGGGGTGTTTCATTCCAGGATTTTATCTCTTCAATTATAAGGTGCATCATTTTTTCACTGTTATCACCCATAATTCTGTGAAAAAGCGTTTTGTATAGCGTCTTTTTGTTGCTAAAGTGATAGTGTATAAGAGCCTGGTTTACCTGTGCAATTTCTGCAATAGCACTCATTCGTGCTCCGCTGAATCCTTTTTCAGCAAAAACATTTTTTGCAGCAGCAAGTATTTTTTCTTTTGTCTCAGTGCTGTCCTTTGTATTTTTTATCATTTTTTATTCTTTTCCGGATTTAATCGTTTGATTTAATTGAATGGTTAATTCAAATTCTGGTATAGTATTTGTCAATATAAAAAAATATTTTTTACTTTATGTAAATAGGCGTGGTGTATTTTGTCTTGACTGTTTCGCTTGTTTATTTTAGCAATATAGGCTTTATAAATTAATATCTATTATTTTTAAAACATTTTTTTATGTAAATATTGAGCAGGTACAAAATGTTTGAAATTGTTGAATCAGTAAATGAAAGGGTATATACGCCAAAAGATGATATATCGCAATATTTAAGTCTTTTTGAATCAAGTATTAATGAATTTATTAGAAGTGATTCAAGGGATATTGTTGTGGATATGAAGTTCCTTCAGTTTATTGATTCCCTTACTTTGGCTGCTTTTATTCGATTTAGAAGAAAGCTGTCTCATGAGGGCAGAATTCTTAAACTGTTAAACTATAATGCTAATATACTGCGAGTAATTGAACTTTCCGGCCTGGAGGACTTTTTGCTGGAATAGGAATATTCCAGCTTTGCTGTTAAATAATTTGTATCCCGGTTTTTATTATTTCTTTGGCAAAAGGATTTAGTTCATTAAAATCATCAACACTGAAAGGCGTTACTTCAATCATGGAAGAAATGGAGAGAGTATGTTTGCGGATTTTATCCCTGTCCTTTATTCTGTTTCCGCTAAAGGATTTAGAAACCAGTGCTATATCAATATCACTAAATTCATTGAACGTTCCTCTGGAATAACTCCCAAATAGAAAGGCAGTGTCTATATCTATCCCGCTTTTTGCAAGCGCTGCCATATAGCGGTTAATTAGAGGTTTTATACTATTCGGGATTTTATCCATAAATA
>CAYTLM010000328.1:0-1611 GCA_964438485.1 uncultured Leptospirales bacterium
CCAGGATCATTCTCTTTTTCCCCATCTTGATGTTATGCAAAATATCCGCTACGGACTACGTTACCACAAGGAAGAAGAAAAAAAATCAGACAATAGAATCAACAATCTTATAGAACAGCTGGGATTGTCATTGCTCCTTAACCGTCTTCCAATTAATCTCAGCGGCGGGGAACTTCAAAGGGTATCCCTGGCCAGGGCTCTTGCAGTAAACCCTAAAATCCTGCTCCTTGACGAGCCCCTATCTGCTCTTGATCCTAACTTTAGATATGAATTGAGACAAATGCTGAAAAACATTCACAAAACAACAGATGTGACATTTCTTATGGTAACCCATGATTTTGGTGAAGCCATATCCCTGGCTGAAACTGCAGCTCTTATGAATGAAGGCCGCATTGTTCAGACTGGTGCTGTAAATGAAATTTTTCAGGAACCCTGCTCCAGCTTTGCTGCTGACTTTGTTGGAATGAGAAACATCTTTCCTGCTACATTCCATGGTTCAGTTGCCAGATCAGGTAACCTTGACATAGAGCTTGGAAGGCCTATCAATGACACATCAGGACATATTGCAATAAGGCCTGAAAATATTGTATTAAGCAAAGAAAAAATTAGTTCAAGTATGAGAAATTCCTTTAAAGGCAATGTGTTATCTATAATTGATATAGGCTTTTTTTATGAAATAGATATTCAGGTTTCAAATTTAATTTTCAGAAGTGTCATTGCCAAAGGTTCCCTTTATGAGCTGCAAATAACAGAAAATTCTCCTATATACATATCTTTTAAAGCAACAGGAATACATAACTTTTAGGAAAACTCATTTCAATGGAAACTATTAACCTTAATACAATAAAAATACCTCTTAATATTTTTTTTCCTTGATTTATTCAAAGAATAAAACTTTTTAATTATTTAATCTATACATTTTTAACAATCTGCCAAAATAAAAAAAGTAATTATATTTTCTGGAGATAAAAATAATGAAAAAAACCTTAATACTTATTGCCCTGATAATTTCAGCATCAATATTTTCAGGCTGTAAACAAAACGAAACCAGTGAAACAACAACCCTTTCCTATAGCATTTTTTTCCCTGTCACCCATGCTCAAGCCATAGCTGCTGAAAACTGGGCAAAGGAAATAGAAAAAAAATCAAATGGCCGTATAAAAATAAACATGTTTCCAGGAGGCACGCTTACAACTGCTGATGAAACCTATAATGGCGTTGTATCTGGAATTGCTGATATTGGAATGTCCTGCTTTGCATATACAAGAGGACGCTTTCCTTTAATGGAAGTTCTTGACCTGCCTGTTGGTTATCCTGATGGAATGACAGCAACAATTGCAGCAAATGAACTGTATAAAAAAATGCAGCCTAATGAGCTAACTGATGTAAAGGTGCTTTATCTGCATGCACACGGACCAGGCCTGCTTCACACAAAAAAGCCTGTTAAATCAATGGATGACATGAAGAGGCTCAAAATAAGATCAACAGGCTTAAGCGCAAAAGTTGTAACAGCACTTGGGGGAATACCTGTTGCCATGCCTCAGGGCTCAACTTATGAAGCACTTCAAAGGGGTGTGGTAGATGGAACATTCGCTCCTGTTGAATCCCTTA
>CAYTLM010000329.1:0-1609 GCA_964438485.1 uncultured Leptospirales bacterium
TTGGTGTCATCCATCTGGTTTCAACAAGCTCAATACCATCGTGCATTATGTACTGGTTTTCAGGAGCAAGCACTGTGAAAAATCTTGTGTCATATCTGATTGGGGAAAAAACAGGCGTTATCCATCTTGAAAGATAATGTATTGACTCAATAGCAGGTTCAAGCTTTTCAATTTTAAGCATTTCAGTAAAGTTTAGCTGATTTTCATAAATCATTGTTCTATATTTTGAATATTTTTCTATATCAGCATCTTTATTTATTGAGACAAAATCTCCCTTGCTATTTCTCGCTAGAAGGAATCCTGATTCTTCAAAGGTTTCTCTTATTGCTCCCATTGCATAAAGATAAACATCAAAATCATCTTTGTTTTTTTTATCTGTTTTAACGCTGTAATTTTCCCTGCCAGGAATACTGTCCTGCTCATCAATTCCTCCTCCAGGGAAAACATAGTAGGAGGGTAAAAATCTGTCCTGCTTGTGCCTTTTTAAAAGGAGTACTTCAAATTCATCAGTAGAAGATTTATTTTTTAATATAGCAACTGTGGCTGCTTTGCGTGGCTTACTAAACATTTAACTATTCCAATTTATTTTAAACTATTCTTAATTCTATCAAAAGTGATTCAAAGTCAAGCTTATATTTGTTCAGAATATATTTCTTTAAAGCATCCTCTTTCTGGAGGCGCCTTGCAGCCTTGTATGAGTTTTCCATGATATTTTTAATTCCTTCACTGCTGTATAAATCGCTATATTTTTGGTGAAATTTCAACGTATAGTCGCATACAGAGAGGACTTTGTTCAACTGTTTTTTTTGCATATAAATATCTGACAGCTCATTACAGGTTTCAATTATAGCTTTAACATTATTTGATTCAGATTCAGTTGTGTCCTCAAAAGGATCGATCTTAATTACTTTTAAATAATATTTTAAAGCATTTTCTGTGTCATTAAGGTTGTGGTGATAAACATATCCAAGCCTGTATAGTGCCAGAATATAATCAGGTTTAAGTTCAATGGCATTTTCAAAAGAATTGATTACAAATAGGGGATCCTTTCTTACTGCAAAATTAGCACCAAGCATAAACCATGATTTAGCAGATCTTGGGCTAAGTGCTTCCAGCTCCCTGGCTTTTTCATGGGCTCTGTGTTCATTTTCATTTAAGATAGAAATTCTTTTTGCCAAAGAATTTTGTAGTTTAATAGCCTTTTTTCTATACTTTTTAGAATCACTGTAATTTATGATTTCACTGTATTCTTCAAGTGCCATGTCCTCGTATTCCTTGTCTTCGGACAAATAGGCAACTTTATCATAAGCCATTGCCAGGGTCAGGGAGGTCAGGGGCAGATCATAACCATGATGTTTTAGCTGTTTTAAAATTGTAATAGATTCATGGAGCCTGTTTTTTTTGTACAGTTTCCTCGCCAGTTTAAATGATTTTTTATAGTCTTTAACAGGCTTTTTAATATCAGATAATCTTTTCATAGCAAGTGACATAATACCTTTTTTATTATCTTCGGTATTTAACCTCACAGCATTAAGGATTAATTCAGCAGGAATTTAAGTATTGAAATATTATTACAGGTTTATAAAAATAGTTTAATATAAACTTTTTT
>CAYTLM010000330.1:0-1608 GCA_964438485.1 uncultured Leptospirales bacterium
TTCTTACAAGGGATGATATTGTTCATACTGCAAAATACATGCTTTATCTTATTGCTGAAGCTGATGGCTATGAGTATGAATTAACCACTAAAAGTGGTGATAAAGAAAAAAAATACGTTTATACTATTGTTGATGATATTGATCACCTTGGCAACAGAAGGGTAAGAACTGTTGGTGAGCTGATTATGAATCAGGTGAAAGTGGGCTTTCAGAGGATGGAGAGGGTTATAAGGGAGAGGATGACAATCCAGGATCTTGATCTTATTACACCCCAGGCTCTTATAAGTATAAAGCCTATTTCAGCTGTTATAAATGAGTTTTTCGGTTCAAGTCAACTTTCACAGTTTATGGATCAAACTAATCCGCTTGCTGAGCTTACTCATAAAAGAAGACTTAATGCACTTGGACCTGGCGGACTTTCCAGGGAGAGGGCCGGCTTTGAGGTTCGTGATGTGCATCCCACTCATTATGGGAGGATGTGCCCTATAGAAACTCCAGAGGGACCCAATATTGGTCTTATAGCTTCTTTGAGTACATTTGGAAGAATAAACGAGTATGGCTTTCTTGAAACACCTTACAGGTTTGTTGACAAGGGGCAGGTAACTGACAGGGTTGATTATCTCACTGCTAATGTTGAGGATAACTACTTCATAGCCCAGGCAAATGCTGAACTTGATGAAAATGGGAATTTTGTAAAAAATCTGATTGCCTGTAGAAACAGAGGTAATTTCCCATATAAAAAGCCTAAAGAAATTCAGTACATGGACGTTTCACCAAATCAGGTCTTTTCCATATCAACGAGTTTAATACCTTTTCTTGAGCATAATGATGCAAACAGGGCTCTCATGGGTTCCAATATGCAGCGTCAGGCTGTACCGCTTTTAACTGAGGAGGCTCCTCTTGTGGGAACAGGCGTGGAAACTCACGCAGCCTATGATTCAGGGGTTCTTTTAATAGCTAAAAGAGGCGGAGAGGTGGTTTATGTTGATGGGGGCAGCGTAAAGGTAAAGCTCTCTAATGGTGAAATAGATGAATATAAGCTTCAGAAATTTAAAAGGACAAATCAGGGTACATGCTTTAATCAGAAGCCTGTTGTTGTATACGGACAAAAGATTAAGGCTGGTGATATAATAGCTGATGGACCATCTACTGATAATGGACGTTTGGCATTAGGGAAAAATATACTTGTTGCATTTATGCCATGGATGGGCTATAATTTTGAGGACGCTATTTTAATTTCTGAAAGGCTGGTTGAGGATGATGTTTTTACATCTGTCCATATTGAGCAGTTTGAGATTGATGCCAGGGAAACAAAGCTTGGCCGTGAAGTGATTACCAGGGATATTCCCAATCTTAATGATAAGGCATTCAGGGATCTTGATGCTGATGGCGTTGTCAGGGTTGGCGCCTATGTTGAGCCGGATGATATTCTTGTTGGAAAGGTTACTCCAAAGGGTGAGCAGGATTTGACTCCTGAATACAAGCTTCTTTATTCCATATTTGGAGAAAAAGCCAGAGAGGTAAGGGACACATCATTAAGAGTGCCTAATGGAGTAGAAGGGATTGTAGTAGATGTAAAAAGATTTTCAAGAGAAAACGGTGATGAGC
>CAYTLM010000331.1:0-1597 GCA_964438485.1 uncultured Leptospirales bacterium
GACATACTTATGGGCATAAGCCTGCTTCTCTTTTTTGTTTCCCTGAAAATGCAGTTAGGGCTTGTTACAATATTTCTTGCCCACTCCACATTTTGCATAAGCTATGTGGCAATGGTAGTGCTTGGAAGGTTCCAGGATTTTGACTATACTATAATTGAAGCAGCACTGGATTTAGGAGCTACATGGAGCACTGCAGTTAGGAAAATACTCCTTCCCTTTCTTGCTCCAGGAATAGCAGCAGGAGGGCTGCTTGCTTTTACACTGTCACTTGATGATTTTGTAATCACATTTTTTGTATCAGGACCAAGCTCAACAACTTTGCCTGTGTATATATATAGCATGATGCGCCATGGGTCACCATCTGTAATAAATGCTTTATCAGTAATTATGATTGCCTTTACTTTTATCATTATATTTTTTACAAAAAAATTACTGGAGGTAAAAAAGTGACAAAAAAAATTTTCAAAGCCTTAATTTTCATAGCCTGTGCCACAGTCGTCCTTTCATGCGGGAACAGGGGAAAGGAACTTCACGTATTCAATTGGGCAGATTACATGAATCCCGATGTCATAGAAAAATTTGAAAAGGAATATGACTGTAAAGTTGTAATGAACTACTTTGACTCAAATGAAGCTTTATACGCCAAAGTAAAGGCAGGGGCTTCCGGATATGATGTGATGTTTCCTTCAGGATACATGTCAAAAATAATGCACGAGCAAAAATTGATCAGCGAGCTGGATCACAGTAAAATAGAAAACCTTAAAAATGTGGACAAGGCCTATCTTAAAAAAGCGCTGGATTCAAAAATGACATACAGCGTACCCTATATGCTTTCATACACAGGTATAGCATATAATAAAAAGCGTATCCCTGACTTTAAAGCTTCATGGGCAATGTTTGAAAGAAAAGACCTTGCAGGGCGGATGACGCTCCTCAATGACCTGAGAGAAACAATAGGTGCTGCACTTAAATTTCATGGATACAACTACAATACCCTTGATGACAAAGAGCTGGATAAGGCAAGGGATACTGTTATAAAATGGAAACAGAATATTGCCAAGTTTGATGTTGATGAGGCAAAAAGAGGGCTCTCCTCAGGTGAGTTTATCCTTATTCACACCTATAATGGAGACGCACTTCAGCTCATTGAAGAAAACAGCGACCTGGAATTTGCTATTCCGGAAGAAGGCACAGCAATCAACGGAGATGATATGGTAATACCAGCATCAGCAAAAAACCCTGAGCTTGCTTACAAGTTCATAAACTTTATGCTCAATCCTGAAGTTGCAAAAGCCAATATGGAATTTGTCTATTACCTTGCACCTAACACAGAAGCGCAAAAGCTAATGGACGAAGATTTCATGTCCAATCCTGTAATTAACCCGCCAAAAAAAGTAATAGATAAAAGTGATGTTTTGGAAGATCTGGGCGAGAACAATCTTAAATACTCAAAAATATGGGATCAGATAAAATCAGCAAAATAATCAGCAAAAAAAAATACAAATTAATTAGCTCCTGAATTTTTCAGGAGCAGTTCTGTATAGATCATTGCCCTCTGAATCAACCACAACAATTGCAGGAAAATCCTCAACATATA
>CAYTLM010000332.1:0-1592 GCA_964438485.1 uncultured Leptospirales bacterium
AGGGCATAAAAATCCATATTCATCTGCTTCATAGACTCCCTGTTAAGACATTCTTTATTTTGCAGATCCATACTATCAGGCTGATAATCGGCATAGAATAGCCCTAAGTGAAATCCTTTTTCCCTGCACCTTGTAATTGTATCAGTAGAATGTGTGCTCTGAGCCTGAAGTCCGTAAATATATAGATCGCCCTTGTTTGATTTTATATATTCATCTTCTTTTTTATCGGAAAAATAAAAACAGTTGGCTAGTGATGAAATGTAGTCAGTAATCTCCCTGTTTGCACATAGCTCTTCAGATCCTGGGGTATAAAAAATTTCAGTACCTTCTTCAAGGAGATTTGTAATTTCAGGAGCTGCGTGTTCAAAAAAATAAGGTACACTTATGCTTGAATCAAAAAAATCTCCTGCTATAAGCAGGATATCATGTTTTGCTGCCTGAGCCATTATGCGTTTAAAAGTCTCAATCCTTTCGTTTTCTATGCATAGGGACTTTTTTTGATCTATGCCTAAATGAAGATCCGAAGTTAATAAAAGCTTTATGCTTTTCATTGTGCCTATAATCCTGAAAGCTAATAATATTTTTTGCGAATCTTTTTTTAATTAAAATTTTTATAAAAATTAAATCAGTATGTAAAAAAAGCAATGCAAAATCATTATCGCTATATTAGTATGTATATTTTTACCTGTCTATGAAAAAAGAATAATTTTTTATAAGCATATGGATTATTTTATTATACTGTGAGTTATTTTATTGACAAATATGGCTTAAAGGTAAGTTTACAAGGCTATAATAGGCATATTATGGTTGTTTTATTAAGCTATAATTTAATTTTTTAATTCCCCTTGTCAGGATGATGCAGGTAGTTTTGTTTTGAATAAATTAAGTGAGATATAATATGAGTAATGAAAGTAAAGGAAAGAAAGAAATAAAAAAAGAAGAGGTGAAGCTTACCTATTTGGGAACACTTGGAAAGCTGGGGCTTATTTTTTTTCTGGGCATTTCTCTTTATATTTTTGTTTCTTCTCTTATGCTGGTTTTTTTAACCAGATCTTCAGCTGAAATAAAAATTCCCTCTGTTACAGGAAAAAAATATGTAGATGTGAGCAATACTCTTGTACGAAAGGGATTAAAACCTGACATCAAATTTGTAGATGTTTATGACATGGATGATGGGATAATTTTAAGCCAGAATCCTGAGGGTGGTTCTATTATTCCTGAAAACAGCACTTTGCGTATTCATGTGAGCAGGAGTAATTTTTATATAGATGTACCAAATCTGATTGGAACTGAATATCCCATTGCAATAAATAAGCTTAAAAACCTGCATTTTCTGGATAAGGCTGTATCTATAAGCCCAGGTGTGGTTTCCTATTTAGCAGCTGAAGGCAAGGCAGAAAATGTTGTAATTGATCAGTCTCCAAAAGCAGGGACAAAAATTACCCCTGATGTAAAGGTCAATCTTCTTGTTTCAAGCGGATCTTCATCTGCAGGTGCTGGTATGCCTGATGTTACTGGCCAATCTATTGACCTGTGCCTGGATCTTTTGATGGCAAAGGGGCTTACTGTTTTTCAGGATGTTGTTAAAACAG
>CAYTLM010000333.1:0-1589 GCA_964438485.1 uncultured Leptospirales bacterium
TTCCCTTAGCAAGCCTTTTAATAAAGTCTATATTTTTTTGATGATTATAAAATGAGCCAACTCCAACCTGTTCCTCTACATTTTTTTGTGAATAAATTTCATCTCCTGTAAAACAAAATTCAATATCCTTATGTTTAAGAAAAACCACTGATGAACCAATAGAGTGGCCACCAATTCTTTCAATATTGATATTGTCATAAAGAGTCAGGGATTGTTTAAAAGTTATAACACGGTTGTTTTTCTTAAGAAAATCCTTTATATTCTGAAAGCCTTTTAATTTATAAACTTCTTTTAATTCATTTTCCTGTATGTAAATATTAGAATTTTTAAATTTATCAACAGAGCCAATGTGATCAAAATGGTGGTGAGTTATTATTATATCAGTTATCTGATCTGCCTCAATGCCGTTCGATTCTAATATTTCAACAGGGTCTATGAAGTTCTGAAGATTAAACAGCTTTATCAGCTTTGGATTGTTAAACCCTGTATCAATAAGTATATTTATATCCTTGTAACTGATGTAGTAAAACTTCCAGGCAAAGGGTGCCTTATCCTCCTCGTTGTAATTATGGAAAATAAATTTTTTGGGATACATGGAATCCGCGTATTTTACCTGATATATTTTCAGATCATTATCTGCTGATTTTCCACAATAGCTATACAGGAATAATGCAGAAAAAAATAAAACAACCGCGAATAATTTTTTTAACACCAGTATTAGCCCTATTTTTTTATCACAACAAATAATCCAAGTGAAGCTGCATATGTTGCAAATCCTATGGCAAATGTTGTGTTAAGACCATAGGTTACATTTATAAGAATAGTTAAAATAGCAGCAACTGTCATTAGGGCACCATTAACCCCAAACATAAGCGTGGCATATTCATTGGATATATCCTGCTTAATCTGTTCAAGTGCATGAGGGAATGGAATTCCTATAAGAAATGCCAAAGGAAAGATCATTGCTGATGAAATAAATAGCTTGGTTGTAAAGCTGTACTTTGCCAAAGCATTGAAAATTGCATCAGCAAAAAGTGCCTGGAATAAAATTAGCACAGGTATTGCAGCAATACATATAATAAGATTCTTCCTTGAAAAATTTCTGCTAAAATAGCTTCCAAGGCCACTAAAGAACAGGAGCCCTCCAAGAATAACAATTGTTGAATAAACCGGAGAACCTATAAACCTCTGGTATTTTTGCATAAGAACAATTTCCACCATCATAAATCCAAGACCTAACAGTGCAAAAAACAGGGTATGCAAAGGCAGCTTAAAGCCCTGGGATCTGTAGCGTATAATTGTTAATAGTATTACAGGTATAAAAAGTATTCCTGCAAGTTTTAATATTACATCAAGAAGCACCCGCACTTCTTTTTTGTTTTTATAAACATTAAATGGAAAGGGCTTGTTGTCTGTTGTTGGTGTAAGATCAACTTCATATGGAAAGTCAATCTGGTCAAGTATTGTGTGGACCCTTTCTTTGTTTGCGTCAGTTACTGCATTGCGTTTAATATAGTATCTTTTGTACTGATTGCTGAAAGTAAAAAGGCCTTTAAAAAATTCCACGTCTTCAGCTTTTTTTATAAGAG
>CAYTLM010000334.1:0-1585 GCA_964438485.1 uncultured Leptospirales bacterium
TATGAAGTATATTCATACAACTGGGAAACCGGGGAAGCAGCCAGGCTTGTTGAAGGTACATTTCCTCCTCCCTATAAAATTTATTTTAAAGCTGATATGATTGTGCAGGGGAATCACCTGGCTTTAATTACAGGCATAGCAGGATCCTATTATATAAGCATAATAAATACTGATACTGCATCTGTAAAAATGAAAAATATTGCAGCTTCATCTTTTGAGTTTGCCTTTACTGAAGATGAAGTTATATGTATAAAAGGATCATCCGGGAAATGGTCTTTAAACATGTATGAGTATAAGCTTAAAAACAGGGAAAAGCTTACTCCTATTGGCAAGCTGTCTGGTATATTTTTAACACAGCATGGGTATATAGTTCAGGATGGAGATGATTTAACAATATATGATTTTAATAATAACAGTGTGGATATTCCTTTTAACTGTTCCATTTCCGGAAGGTCAAGAAACAGCTTGATATTCAGATTTGAAAATAATAATTATATAATAGATTTTGATGATTTTAAAAGAGAAGTGTCCGGGTTTAACCGGGAAATAACTGCTCCTGAAATTTAATGTGTCTTTTCCAGTTGATGTATGGGTTGTATGTGTCTTGTATGTTTACTTCCTTTGCATAGAGGTTCCTGCTGTCTGTTATTTTAGAAAAATAATTATATTCAGGATTTTGTTTAAATTAAATAACATAAATTCCTCTTGAGTGTTTTGATCTTTATTGATATAGAGTATTGACAACAAAAGTATTTTTTATAAAATAGTTAATATTATGGAAAATCCTGTTATATTGGTTATTAAACTATAAGTTTTTTATAGTTAATCCAAATTTTTATTTCAGGTTAATATTCGTCGTTTTTGTGGCAAAAGAGTAATCCAAAAGATTTTAAAGGTAGAGTAATGAGAAAATTAACGCGCAATGATTTATGCTGGTGTGGCAGCGGGAAAAAATACAAGAAGTGTCATATGGACGCAGATCTTTTATCAGGAGCATCATCTGGAAGAAAAATAAAACTTCCCAGAGGTGTAAAGGTAAAGACTGCTGAAGAGATAGAAGGGCTTAAAAAAAGCGGTATACTTACCAGGGATATTCTGGATATGGTTGGTTCCAGAATTGGTGAAGGTGTATCAACTGAGGAGATTAATACCTGGGTTCATGAACATACAATTAAGAACGGTGCAATACCTGCACCGCTTAATTATAATGGTTTTCCCAAGAGCGTGTGTACTTCTATAAACGATGTAATTTGTCATGGTATTCCTGATAAGTCAGAAATCCTTAAAAATGGCGATATTATAAACGTTGATGTTACATGTATTCTTGATGGTTATTTTGCTGATGCAAGCAGAATGTACATAATAGGAAAAGCTGACAAAACAGCGCAAAAACTTGTTAGTGTTACAAAAGAATGTCTCTATCTGGCTATAGATCAGGTTAAGCCCTATAATGACTTTGGTGTAATAGGACAGGTTATTGAAAAGCATGCTTTGGAGAATGGTTTTTCTGTTGTCAGGGATTACGGGGGACACGGAATAGGAAAGAAGTTTCATGAAGAGCCTCATGTGCATCATTATGATGTAG
>CAYTLM010000335.1:0-1579 GCA_964438485.1 uncultured Leptospirales bacterium
TATAATACTAATATAGGTAAATGAAAATAATTACTTCAAGCACTTTTAGGCTTTTAGTGTTATTTTTAAAAATCAATCTGTTGATCCGAGGCTTCCAGATCCTTCATAACGTTTTCAAGTGTTTTCCCGATTAAGTCAATAATCTGATCAATGTTTTTAAATTCTTCAAACCCATTAATATAATTATCAACTATACCAATGTTTTTGTAATGTTCTGACTTTGATTTTATCAATTTAGGCTCTCTAATTGATTGATCACTATGAGCAAAAAACTGATCTCTATAATGAACAATTCGTTCATGTAATTCTTTATGCTCATACGGAATGAATTCATCCGACAATTGATATTTTCTTCCCTTTCTTTTATCAATCCCCGCACCGTGCGAAACTTTATAAGGCTTTGAATATTCTATAAGTGCAAATTGGAAAGCAGCATTTACAATTAAACTTGAATGAGTTGTTAATTTCAATTCTTCCAACAATATCAAAGCATTCTGGAAATTCACAGCACAATACCTGCGATGTATGTAAAGTTCATTATCCTGATTCATATATTATCACCCAACATGTTTTATTTTACTATTTCCTCAAATGGCTACAACAATCGACCTTAAAAATTACTCGACAATAACACACTTCCCCGCATATAATAAAACTAAACTCACATTCGAGGTGCCACATGGAATTGATTATAATATTGATTATAATTGCCAGTCTAACCGGAGTCTACTTTATTCCAGGAATAGTAGCCCGAGCACGAGGGCATAAAAATCTCACTGCAATTGTAACGTTAAACCTATTGCTCGGATGGACCACTATCGGCTGGATTGTCGCATTAATCTGGGCTTTTCGAGATGATTAATGATATTTCTTTACCGTGCATAATTAATACTAACTATACACAGTTATCCCCAGCTGCTTTAATCCCGCTATTTATAAGATCAGCTAATTAACTCCCCCGATTTATTATCATTTCAGATACCTGGCTTGCATTAAACTTCACTTCAGTATTATCTATAAAAATCACCACTATTTTATCAATAGTAACATGAACGATTGTCGGATTATACCAAACATTCTTCCATGAACTGTAACGCCCTATTTTTTCTCCAGGAACGAATGGGCCTGTTGTTTTTACCATAGCAGCAGACTTTCTTCCGATTTCACTTTCTACTGGATCATTAACCCTGTTATAGGGAGTTACAGTATAAACAACGTATTTAATATCCTTTAAAGACATATTCTGGCTAACAATGACCAAATCAACGCCGCCTGCAGAATTTGGAGGCAATGTTTTTAAATATAATATTGCAATAGGATAATTCTTCTCTTGGAGTTCACGTCTCATCTCATCTGAAATATTTGGCATCATTACACATGAACTTATGCTAAGCAAAAATACTGAGATTAAAATAATCTTTAAAGCAAACCTTTGAAGTAGGATACCCTGGAACATTGGGTTAATTTTATACAATACTAATCTTCTCATTCTTTACTCTCCTTATCTTTATATATTATTAAATCAGATGGGTCTTTCCGGAATGTTGGGAAAAAGCCCCTTAGAAAGATAATTGCATAA
>CAYTLM010000336.1:0-1557 GCA_964438485.1 uncultured Leptospirales bacterium
GATAGTTGTCCTTTGAGTCTCTATAGGTGTAAAAGCGCAAAGCCCGCTTTTCCTGGCTTCCCTGATCAACAGTAAGAAATATGGCATCAGGGCTATTCCCGGTGGGATCAAGATATGATTTAAAAGTATGGGTCCATCCCATACCTACTGACCAGTAATACCAGAATCTGTAGCCTAATCCCAGTGAATAGCCTATGCCCTGTTTTTTATAGGAGGATTTGTCATTTGATTCAGGGAAGATGGAGCTATAATCATAATTATAAACATAATAAAATATTGAACTGCTAAAAGCGACCGGATAGTTAAAAAGCCAGCTTTCCTGAAATGAAAGTGTAACCGAAGTTTTTTGAGGTCCGTACTCGAACTTCACACCAAGAGTCTGACCATTTCCAAGAAAATTATTCTCCTGAATATCTGCAAAAATCGAGAAACCTGAACCAGTGCCATAACCACCGCCCAGAGATATTGTTCCAGAAGGCTGCTCCTCAACTTCTATAACAAGATTCATATTGCCATCTTTGCTTCCAGGGCGCACATCAAAGTTTACCTCTTTAAAGAAGCCCAGATTATATACCCTCTCCCTTGAAAGCTGCATTCTTGATGAATCAAAAAGCTCGCCCTCCCTTATTACAAGCTCCCTGGTAATAACTTTGGTGTTGGTTTTAATATTTCCTTTAACTACAATCTGTTCTATATAGGCCTTTTTTCCTTCATCAATTACAAACTCAACATGAACAAACTTACGGGTTTCTTTTTTACCATCAACTTCAACCTCCCGCTCAGTAATGGTTCTTCTGGGAATTACCCTTGCAAAAATATATCCCCTGGAAGCATAAAGAAAGCTGATGGATTGCCTGTCATTTAAAAACTTGCTGTTATCAAAAACCTCACCAGGCGTATTAAGAGTAAAAGATTGTTTTAATGCTGCTATCTGATAGACGGAAAAGACCGACTCCTCACCTTCATTGATTGTAATATCATACTCTTTATCCAGATAATACCTTTCCCCTTCAATCAACTTGAGAACAATAAAAATACCCCTTTCATTCTTTTTTTCCGGATTCACCCATTGAAAATCTATTCTTTCATCAACTATCTGTGCATCCAGATAGCCATTCTGCTGGTAATAACCTATAATTTTTCTTTTATCCTCTTCATAAACATCCCGCTTAAATGAACCATCAGTAAAAGTACCTTCCACTTTAGTTTCAAGAAGACGTTGAAGTTCACCTGTATATATTTTTTTTGCACCAAGAATTGCAATTTTCCGAACCTTTATCTCCTCTCCCTCATCAATAATAAAAACAACCTGAACTGAATGTTTTGACTTATTCTCATTAAGCTTGTGAGTAATATGGGAGTTAAAAAAGCCTTCAGTATCGTATTTTTCCTTTATAAGCTTCACGCTTGCATTTATAAGCTCTTCCCTGTATGCATCGCCTTCCTTAAAATTAATTGCAGCCAAAAGGTCTGTTTCATTCAGCTCATCAATCCCTTTAAAAACAATCTTGTCAACCAGGGGTCTCTCTTCAATATTAAGCCTTACCCTTACACCTT
>CAYTLM010000337.1:0-1548 GCA_964438485.1 uncultured Leptospirales bacterium
GATTTCAGAGACAGGGTAGTGCATCATTCGCTGGTAAACATTCTTGAACCGGTTTATGAAAAGCGTTTTATCCGCGATTCCTATGCCACCCGAAAAGGTAAAGGCGCTCATAGGGCCGTTGCAAGAGCGCGGCAGTTTGTAAAAGCCGGTCACTGGTATCTTAAAATGGATGTCAGGAAATATTTTGATTCGATTAATCATAAAATATTAAATGAAATAATAGCCCGAACTATTAAAGACCCCTTTATTCTGAATCTATGCGCGGTAATAATTTCAAAAGGCGGTGACGGCACAACCGGACTGCCTATCGGCAACCTGACAAGCCAGTTTTTCGCTAATATATATCTCGATGTTTTCGATCATTTTATCAAAGACCGGCTCAGAATAAAGCATTACGTTCGTTATATGGATGATTTCTGTGTTTTTTCTAATGATAAAGAGTATTTAAAAAGTATAAAAAAAGATATTACTGAATATTTAAACAATGTTCTTATTCTTAAAATAAAAGAACCGGCAACATTACTAAATAACAGGCTTCACGGTCTGCCCTTTCTTGGTGTGCGGATTTTTCCGAATATGATTCGATATAAAAGAGAAAACTTTAACCGCAGTTATAAAAAGCTTAAAACAAGAGAGTGGGAATACAAAAACGGTTTTATCGATTATGAAAAATATTCAGGCAGTACGCAGAGCCTCACTGCCCATTTAACTTTTTATGGTAATGGCCTGCTGAAAAGCAGACTATATACAGGTACGGTATCAAAAGCGGGTCTAACCGCGTGAAACGGGGCGGCAGCTGGAACAACAATGCCAATAACATGCAGGTTGGCAACTGGAACAACAACAACCCGAACAACGAGAACAACAACATAGGCTTCCGCTTTGCGAGTACAGGCGCGTTTATGAGTATTGAATTATTCACGGATAATTCAGCAGTATTGGCGCAAGTCCAGATACCGCAACCCGCATCTGGCTTATTCAGATCAAATATTTAAAACTTTCTCACCTCTGGTAGGTTTTCCGAAAGCGGTGAGTAAAGGACAATGTAACGGGCAATTAATAATGAACAGTGAATAGTGAATACAGTGAACTGTGTATAATGAACAATGAATAATTGTTGTGGAAAATCCGCTGGACTTCGAGTGGCTCCTGGAGCTGTATCGAGAAGAAGGCGAAATGGTGATCAAAACGCTTAATATTCCTTTTATTGAACATCCTTTATCAGTTTTTTTATATCCTTTAAAGGAAGTCCGGTAATTTGAGATATTTTTTCAACAGACATTTTTTCCTTTAGCAGGGCTTCTGCTGTTACAAGTTTGCCCTCAAATATCCCTTCCTTAATCCCTTGTTCAATCCCCTTTTCTATTCCCTTTTTAATTCCTCTTTCAAAGCCTTCGAGAATACCATCTTCTCTTAATTTCATTGCTGTTGTCATTACTACATCACCTCCTCTATGGGAAATACTACTTAATATATCATTTAATTTTTCAGGAGTAATTTCTGTTAATTTCATTATATATGCTATAAATGAAATTATTCTATCCTCTT
>CAYTLM010000338.1:0-1548 GCA_964438485.1 uncultured Leptospirales bacterium
CGCTTGTGTTTATGCTGTTTTGTGCAATTATATGATTTAATGTTTCTTTTTCCAGTTTTATTAATACCAGTGTGGAAAATGGTACAATTGATATAGAAGTAAAAATTAAAAATATAATAATAATTTTATTTTTTATGCTCATAATTTTTCAGCCTTTTATTTCTGCAGTGCTTCAATAGCCTTTTGTCTTTTTAAAGCCCTAGGCAAATAAACAGCAGCAGTGCGGTTTCCGGGATCAATCAGGAGAATTTTTTCCATTGTATTTATGCAGTCCCTGTATTTGCCACTTTCATATTGATGTATTCCATTGCGCTCCAGCGTAGTTATGTCTGTTAAAAGTTCTTTTCTGTATTTTGCAAGATCTGTTTCACAGTCTTTTATATAGGGGGCACAAAACTGAAGATGAGGTATTGCCTGTATATAATTTTTCTGTTTTATGTAATTATCAGCTTCTGTTTTATCCGCTTCAATTTCCTTTATTCTTTTAAGATTATAATCAATACCCGGGTATTGATTATCCATTGCATATACCTGATTAAAAAGTTTTTTTGCTTCAGTAAAATTTTTGTTCCTGAAATTGTGTTGTGCTTTCTGGAACAACTGAAATTTTATTTCTGTTTCTGATTCCTTGTTTGAGTCTCTGATTAAATCATTATTGTTGAATGTTAAGCCTGCTTTTATGGAAATAGGAGAAAATATTTCACCTGAAATTTCTGTAATTCTATACTCCATTATCAGGAAAAGTCCAAGTCCATTATTCAGGTATGCCATGTTTCCAATATTGAATGAAACGCCCGGCTTGTAGGCGTTTTCCGATCCTTTTGTATTTTTTGCATTTAGTCTGGAAAAGGTTCCCATAATATCTGCGCCCAAAAATGGCTCTATTAAAGGATGGAGTTTGTATGATGTAAAAGCACCGGCATGAAGATTTATTTGATGAAGGTTTGAATCACTGGTTTTAAGTTTATAAGGGGAATATGATAATCCTCCTTTGTAATAAAGGGGTATGGAAAAAATATTGTGCTGGTAAAAAATACTGAAATCAGCTTCTCCTCCTGGGTTAAAGTAATTATTATAGTACCCTGTTGGGATTGATATGCCGCCTGTAAACAGATATGTAATCCCCCTGTAGCGGTTATATTCATTTGAGTAGGTGTATACTTTAAAAAATAAAAGTAAAACAATTATTGACAGGACCAGTCTATTGTGTTTCATCTTGTGCTTGGCATAATTCCATTTTTATAATTTTTCCAGTATTTCTTTTATATTTATTGTTATAGTTATATCAACTTAAAAAAACCTGGCGGATTATTATTTTATATTTATTAATAAAACTATAGAATTAAATGTTATGATAATTAAAATATCTGCTCCCTGTTATATTTTATCAGCACTGTTCATTATCCTTTTATTTGTTCCGGATTCAGCAAATGCAGGGATTGCTGCAGTTTATCCTGCTTATTCAGGGAATCCAATTATTGATCACATATTAAGCGAGACTGAAGAGAAGATCAATAAACTTTTTTTTAAATCAGGACTTTATTATCC
>CAYTLM010000339.1:0-1474 GCA_964438485.1 uncultured Leptospirales bacterium
GAAAGTTTTTCTTGAAGTAATTAAAGGAAGAGGATTGACAAAATCATCAACACTAAGGGATCTTATCAAAATCCATGGGGAAATGGTAGGGCCTGCAATCAGGATAGAGAGGGGCAGGGGAGTTGAGGGATGCAAGTCAATATCCATAGGAGAAAAGGTTTTAATTGAATATGCGGATTATGATGGACGCATAACAAGAAGAGAGATCATGCCTCGTGAGTTTATAAATTATGGTAAAAAAAACTATATACTTGCACACTGTTTTTTAAGAAATAGTGAGAGATGTTTTTTAACCAGCAGAATAATTTCTGTTAATTGAGTCTTTACCATTTTTTTCTGAAATGCATACCAATATTATTCTGTGAAGTTTTATCCGGTAAAAGAATGTCCCTGCCAAAATATGCAATAAGTTCAAACTGGTCGTAAAAAAGCATTCTTATAGTTGGTCCTGCAACTATGCCTGTTTTTTCCCCTGAGATTTCAAATCCCGAAGCTTCAAAAAAAGCAAAGTCACAAAAAAATCCTGTATATATAAAATCCTCATCTATAGAAAATCTATATTCTGTAGAAAGGGCTGTTTGTTTTCCGCTATAGTAGTTTTTACCTATAAAGCCTTTGAAATAGCTGCTGTTTATATCATTCTGATGATGGAAAGGATGGGTTCTGAAAAAAAGATTAGTCTTTGATTTTACAGATAGAATACTCAGATTTTTAAATTCAAAATCATAGTCAATGTTTAATTCAATTTCGCTGGAGCTGTATTTATGGAATAGCTCTCTGTAATAGAAAACCATGTTTTTATCAATTCTGTTTCCTATTCTAATAGGTATGGGCTCATGCTTTATCTGAAGCTCTGTAAAGGGGAATGACTCAGTTTTGTTTTTTATATCAATATGGTCAGATGATGTGCTGTTAACAGAGCTGTCAAAAAAAAATATATTTTCCATGCCTAAACCTCCATAAATATTGAGGTTGTTTAAAAATGTAAAGCCTGGAGCAAAAACAGCTCTGGTAAGTATGTACTGGAATTTTTCAAGACCCAGATCAGGACGTGATGCTGCATTATGAAAAATCCGCGCCTTTACAAGTGGTGTGAATATTTTAGAGTTAATAGGCGTAAAGAGGTATTCACTCATTATTTCCGAATAGGTTCTTTTTGGAGGAAAATTAGGCGCACCTTTTTTTGGATCCTTGTAAACATTTTTAAATCCAAAATCTAAAGCAGAGGCTAATGAAATATTAAACCTGTCCCCTTTTCCTAAAAAATTGTTTTTATACCATGATACTTGAGGAATGAATAAAGATGAAAATTTGTAATCGATTTTAAAACCAAATCCGGATTTGCTTGCAAGCAGGTTGCCTTCTTTTATTGTTTCAACATAAATATGGAGGTCGTAAAGAGGCAAGGGTTTATCAAAGAGTTCAATTTCAGTAAAACCAAGATCAAGTGATTTTAAATCCCGTTTAATCTGAA
>CAYTLM010000340.1:0-1462 GCA_964438485.1 uncultured Leptospirales bacterium
CTCCTGTGGAGACCTGTGTGTTTATGTCAAATTCCCTGATTGATTCAAGTGTATCACCAAAAAAATCAAGGCGAAGAGGGTTCTCAAAGGATGGGAGGAATATATCAATTATGCTCCCTTTAACGGAAAACTGTCCAAAGGAGTCAACCCTGGCTTCCCTTGAATAGCCGTATTGTACAAGTGTTTCTATAATATCATCATAGGGGTATTCCTCGTTTGCTGTAAGGCTAAGGCCTTTTTTCAGGAAAAAGGAAATTGGAGGAATTTTTCGTGTAATGGATTCTACTGTTGCAATAACAATCAGGGGCTGTCTGGAAATAATTCTGTAAAGCGTTGTTATGCGGTCTCTCTCTGTTGTTTCAGATGGGGACATGAATTCATAGGGAATGGTTTCCCATGAAGGGAATTTGAACAGGTATTTATCATCAACAAAGCATGAAAGATCAAGGTACATGTCATTGAGCTGCTGAATAGTTTCTACAACCACAAGGGTTTGAGCCATGTTCTGATTAAAGAAAGATGATATAATAAGGGGTGCTGCACCTGGAGACACGCCTTCAATAGAAACTGGAGTCTGTTTGTTTTTTTTAATCTCTTTGAATTCTTTAGAGCTGCTAAAGATGTCACTTACTGTTTTTAAAACCATGTATTATCCATTGTGATTTAAGCTGTATTTTTTTAATATTTCAGATTTTCCTCTTTGTTTAAATACAGGTCAGTAGAAGGGAATTATTTTTCAAGGAAAATAATGTACAAGGAATAATTAAATTTAATCATTCTCCTGCAGCGGGTTTAAAAAAACCTTGCTTAAATTTGTAAATTTTTTAAAATTAAAATTTATGATTTGTTTTACAGAGGTTTATTGATGAGATTCCCCTTTGCAATTTTAATCTTTTTTTTGCTGGTACAGGTTCCTGCTTTTTCTTCAGAGGAGGAGCAGATTATGGAGAGAGTAATAAAAAATTATTCCTCTTTCAATTCAATAAAAGCTTCTATTGAACAGCATGTTTTTTATCCGGACAGATCATACCATAGGCTTGCCGGGGATTACAGCGCAACAGGTTCAGGACTTATGCGTATTGATTATTATTCTCCTTCAAGGCAAATTGTAATAAATAATAAAGATGGGCTGTTCTGGTATTACCCTGAAAGTGAAACTGTTTTTGTTTCCAGAAACAGCAACATGAACAATGAATCCTTGCCTGTTTTTTTAAAAAGAGCAGATAAAGAAGCAGGGGACTTATTTAGTCTTATTTATAAAGGTAAAAAATTTCATGGCTTTTTTAAAAGAGCCCATGTTTTTGATATTAAGCTTAAAAGTAAAAGTACCTTTAGGATATGGGTAGAACCCGAAAAAGGTTATATTTTAAAAAGATACTTTATTGATGCTTCAGGCATGGAAACAGTTAAGGAGCTGTACAGCAGTTATATAAAAGTTAATGGCATTTTAATTCCAACAGAG
>CAYTLM010000341.1:0-1453 GCA_964438485.1 uncultured Leptospirales bacterium
GGCATAAAGTATGAAAAAATAAATCTGGATAAAGATCTTAACCTTGACCTTAACAGGTTTCTTGAAAAAAAATATGACCTTGTAATAATAGCAAACCCCAACAATCCCACTGGCACCTATACTGAAGTATCTGCAATAAAGGAATTTTTACAATCCTATAAAGGACTCCTTGTTGTAGATGAGGCTTATATAGATTTTTACGGAGGCTCAAGCATTGACCTTGTACATGAATACGACAATGTTATTATAACACGATCATTTTCCAAATCCTATTCACTTGCAGGGCTTAGGGTTGGGATTGCAATTGCAGATAAGAATATTATAAGAGGATTGTTTAAAATAAAAGATTCATACAACATTGATACCCTTGCCCTTGCTGGAGCTGAAGCAGCCCTGCTTGACATTAAAAGCTTTAATTACAATATAAGGATGCTCAACAATAATAAAAATTATATTGAAGAAAGACTATCTTCCATGGATTTTCAGATTGTACCTTCTAGGGCAAATTTTCTTTTTGTTAAACACAATAAGATTGATTCAAAATTTATTTTTGACAAGCTTAAAGAAAACCGCATACTTGTAAGATACTTTAGCGGCCCTGTACAGTCCCAATACATTCGCATAACAATTGGAACAATGATGGAAATAAAAAAACTCTGCTCAACACTGGAGTCTATATTGGCAGAAGAATAATTTTACCTTCACTATTGGTTATTGTGCTTCTCTGGTACATTTCATTTATGGTAATTTTTGACTCCCTTGCAAGAATCATATCCTCTTTCTTAATCCAGATATTGACGAGAGAATTGGATCTGCCATCTTTCCACTTAAACCCTATGACAAGCCCTGCAACCTCTTTTTCATTTAAAATTCTGCTAAATTTAAAAACCTCATTCATTACAACAGCTACATTTTCTTTTATAAGAGAAGTTGAATATCTGCCATAATCAAGATTATTATCTTTAACCACTTTAAAATCAAAACCCAGGTAAAGCCTGTTTTTTATATTCGATTTTTTATCAAAATAAAATCCTGCACTGTTTTTAGAAATTTCCATTTCATAGTTTTCTGTTAATGATGCTATAATGGAAATAATTTCTTTCTCATATTTTTTTTGATAAAATGCCCCGTTTGTTGAATATGAATTTATATCAACAAGATATTTAGAATATTTATTTACTTCTGCCAGATTTACCACAGGCTCTATTATATTTTCATCCTCTACAGGGCTAACCTGATTGCTGCCTGAGGCACATGCGGAAAAAAGAAAAATGATTATAACAAAAGAAAATATACCCAAAGGGAACTTATACATAATTTTATTTATACCCCGCATTGTTATTTTATTTTTTCATAAATTCAAAAAACTTTTCTATCTCAGGAGGATACTTGCCAGTCTCATCCTGATATTTTTTAAACTTTCGTTCATATGCTGCAATATCCCTTGCATTTA
>CAYTLM010000342.1:0-1447 GCA_964438485.1 uncultured Leptospirales bacterium
GAACATTCCTGGCACCTTGCCTTAATGACCATACTCCTTTCTGAATACAGCAATAAAAGTATAGATGTTTTGAAAGTTATAAAAATGGTCTTGATTCATGACATTGTTGAAATTGATGCAGGTGACACCTATTGTTATGATGATGCTGCAAATGAAGATAAGGCAGAAAGGGAAATGGCTGCAGCAAAACGTTTATTTGCCCTGCTTCCCTCTGATCAGCATAGAGAGTTTATGGACATCTGGATTGAGTTTGAGGAGAACAAAACCGCTGAAGCAAATTTTGCAAATGCCCTGGACTGCTTTCAGCCTGTAAACCTGAACTATGCGTCAGGGGGGATTTCCTGGATAGAAAACAATATTGCCTATAACCAGGTAATAAAAAGAATCAGCAAAGTAAAAGATGGCTCAATAGAGCTATGGAATTATGCAAAAAAAATAATAGACTCTGCTTTGTTAAAAAAATATATTAGATGAAGCCAAAAATCACAGGGAACATGCCTTGTTATTTTCTTTTTTAAAAATATCATCAATATTAAAATCCGGAAATACTGTTTTAATTCTAGCTATTGTAGATAAACTTGGATTAGCTTTTTTGGTAGATTCAAGCCTTTGATAGCTATAAATATTTTTCATTCCAAGCAAATTTGCAACTTCTCTTTGAGACAAGCCAAGATTAGATCGATGTTTTTTCATTTTTAGCGCAAATGCGATTTTGTGATTAACAGGAATTTTTACAATATTTTTGCCGGAAATATTTTTCCCGGGAAAAGGAAAGGATATGTTAGAGCTTTCAGGTTCATCCAAATAGAGGTTTAATGCTATTTCCATATTTTTTAATAATTTTTCATAAGAATCTGCCTGAGTGACACAGCCTTTAAGTTCAATACATTCAGCCCAATATCCATTGTCTTCTTTATGTACTTTAAAATTATATAACATGGATTATTCTCCTTTAAGTCTTTTAATCAAATACGCCTCTAGTCCCTTTTTTAATTCTTTATGCATTGGAATCGATTCCCGATCATTATTGAGACCTACAATAACATGACTTCCCTTTGTACGTAAAACTTTCCATCCAGCTTTTTGGAATAATTTTAACATTTCTTTTCCAGATAATGGCATAAAATATCCAGTATTATATTTATAGTACCAAATATAATTGGTAATATGGAAAATGTCAATAAATAAACAGTATTTTAGCAGAGTAAATTATAAAAGTTTTTATTTTATAAATTGCACTTTCATTTTTTAAATAAAGATGTTGCACTTAATTGTTGAATCTAAAATATATTAAATAATCTTAAAAATAAAAAACCGTTTTATTATAGGATTTATGGAATGAAAAAAAGTTATGATATAATAATTGTTGGCTCAGGCCCGGCAGGGCTTGGCGCTGCATTTCATATTGCTGAAAACTCCAAAAAATCTGTTTTACTTATTGAAAAAG
>CAYTLM010000343.1:0-1445 GCA_964438485.1 uncultured Leptospirales bacterium
CCATCTGTTTTGGCAAAAGGAGCTGCTATTGTTACAATAACCTCAGGGGCTGTTTTGTCAACTATGACATTAAGGCTTCTTAGTTCTTCCCTGTTACCCATTTTGTCTATACTGTAGTAGTAAATTACCTGGGAACCTTCATCTTTAAGTGAAAAGGGACCTGTGTACTCCTGTTCGTTTTCATCATTGATTCTATAGAAGATTTTGTCCTGCATAATGTTGTCTATGTCAGAAAGCCTGAATTGAATCTTGTCATTTACATAGGTATTGTAACCATCAGTAAAAGTTTTAGGTGTGCCTTTAAGGGCAAGAACATCTTCTTTTTCAAAGATCTTTTCTTTTTGTTCAACTGCTGTATCTTCTGAAATGTCCTGCTCGGTTATGCCAGTAGCTTCTGCATTGTCCTCAACTTCCTGGGCAAAAACAAAGCCTGAAAGGGTTAAAAAAAATGCGAGTATTAATGCTGAAATAAATGAGAATTTGTTCATCTGTTGTAACCTCCGGTTAGTTATTAGCTGTCTGTTTTTATTTTTTCATAAAGAAATACTTACAGACTGTAGCATGTGTTAGTTTGCTTTTTTTTTCAATCGAAATATTTTAAACAGCATGTTTTTTTATAAAAAATATTTCCTCTTTATAGAGTAAACACAATAATGAAATCCTAGTCCAGTACTTTATAAGTAAAATTGTAAAAAAATCAAGATTACTTATAATCAAGGAAAATATTCTGTGAGTTTTCTTTTTTTTTAAGACCTCACCCCGGCTTCGCCGCGCCCTCTCCTCAATGAGAGGGCTTTATATCATAAAATTTCAGGTTTTAAATTAAACTTTTAGATTTATTAAATTAAAAATTTAATACTTGTAAAAATCCATGCTATAATTCCCTCTTCTCCATTATGGGGAAGAGGGTTAGGGAGATGGGGTCTAAAAAAAATTTTTATTCCGCTTAACGACTTTTTTAGCCCTAAACCCGGAGGATCTGGATACTTTTTTAGCAGAAGGATTAGCTCTTTGAATAAGAGGTTTTCCCTGATTGGATTTTTCCATAAAAGATTTTAATATAATTTCTGCTTCTTCAAAGGGAACAGTTAAAAATGAAAAGCTATCCATTACCCTTACTTCGCTGATTTTTCCTGCACTTACCTTTGATTGATTATTTATAAGCTTAACAAGCTTTGCAGGAGTAAGGCCGTCTTTTACACCAAGTGATACAAAAAGGCGGGCTGTGCCCCTGGGTTTAACCTTGATTTCGCTTATATCTTTATATTTTTTTTCATCCAGTTCACTTTCCATGGAATACTTTAAAATTGCAGCAATGGTTTCAACCGGATCTTTATCCTTGAGGAGAGTTTCTGCTGTTGTCAGGAAGTTTTTGTGATCTCCACTTTTTATTATTTCATTGAGATCGGAATTTATTCTGGATTTCTTTATTTCAACAATTTCCG
>CAYTLM010000344.1:0-1421 GCA_964438485.1 uncultured Leptospirales bacterium
TGGAATCTGGCATTTTAATGATAAAATCAGTTTTTATATTTTTCATATTCTGGGGATTAGCCATGCTTCTCCTATGGTTCAGACCCAAAATAGAGATCTTCTGGAAAATAATTGCCACACTTATTTATGCATTTCATGTATGGTTCTTTTTCAATGAGCTAAAAAGCGGATTAATAGCTTTCCAAAACGACTGGTATGTATCAATCCTTGACTTTATTAAAGACTTTATTTTAATCATTTTTGCATCAATATTCATAATATGGCCTGTTTCAATACTGATAATTTTTTATAAGGCAAATGATATTGGAGCTGAAAAACTCCTTAAATTTTTATGTATTCTTACGCTTCTTCTATGGATAATATTTATAATTTTCTTTTTCTTCAATGAAGGAATTTATACTTTTTTTTACGAATACCTGAAAAAAATGGTACCTGGTGCATAAAGCATTAATCAGCATAATATTAACTACAGCAGCATTAATCCTGCTATGCTCTCCTTTAAGCTCTGAGATTTTAAACTCAACAAAATTCTATAATGAAGGCGTTAAAAATTTCAAGGAAGGGAACCAGGAAAGGGCCCTTGAATTATTTATTCAGGCAGCTAAAATTAATGAAAACTACTCACTTGCCCATTATGGCATAGGCAGAGTTTATCTTTCCCGGAAAAACAAAGCAGAAGAAGCTGTAAAGCATTTAAAAAAAGCCACTATCCTTGATTCATCTTTTGCAAAGAGCTTTTTTTATCTTGGCATTGCTCAGCTTTTTACAGGAAAATATAATGATTCAATACAGGCCTTTAAAAAAGCTTATGAAAAAGACATCACCCTCCATGACTCTCTTTACAACATAAGTGTTGCATATGACCTGAAAGGGGACAAAGTAAACTCAATACTCTATTATAAAAAATACATATATGTAAAAGAAAAAAAAGAGGATGATATTTTTTAAATATTAAAAAGACTTTCTGCTTTCTTTTTACCTGTGACCCTTTCATAATCATCATAATCTACAAAAACAAGATCAGGAAGTTTCTTCATAGACCTCATAACAATAGCAGTTTTCCCGCCTCTGGCATCCTTTGAAGTCATATATTTAAATGTTATCCCGCATCCTGGACATTTTTTCAGCTCCTTAAGCTCAATCCCTATTTGCTTGCATCCAGGGCAATGACCAAACTTGTCCTCAACCATAATTATATGTTTTTGCACATCTTCAACATCAACTTCTGTCCATATTCTCATAAATTCCATTTCATCACTCCTGCATAAATTCTATTACCCTTTTATGAAAAAAACAGTATGAATACCCTTCAAAAGGATCAGGCATATATTTAATTTTGTCAACATTTCTATATCTATAAGGAAGAGTATATCCCCATTATTTATAAAAATAAAAGGCTTTAAGCTTCTATTATATAATTG
>CAYTLM010000345.1:0-1401 GCA_964438485.1 uncultured Leptospirales bacterium
CATAATTGGATAATCCAGCAAATGAGCATCCAGTTTTTTGGATAATTTCATTTTGTCCCAGAACTGGTTAAAAAGACCCCTGTTGCTTACCCAGGCATCACCTTGAGAAACATAGCTATGATAATAGGAAATATCAGGCATAATAATACCAATGCTCTTATGTTTTTGAAAATAATTGATAATATAATCTGTATTGATTATTAAGGATTCAATTATCTCATCCTGCCAGGATTCACCAATCCACTCATCAGCATGGGCGGTTTTTTTAGTATGGAAATGCCCGACTATATCATAAGCTTCATTGATTTCTTTAAAATCTATAAGCCAGGGTGCAATATCTCTTCCCTGATTTTTACAAACAACTATATTTTTTATGGAATTTTCTATATTTTTTTCTTTTGATAAAGTGAGTATCTCCTTCCTTTTTTCTTCTGTATCAGTGCTTAAATAAAGATCAAAAGGATTTTTTACTTTGTCTAAAGCTTCAATATACTTTATAAAAACATCTATATAATAAACATGAATATGAATAGCAATTTTAAGCACAGATTCAAGAGGTTGCTCTTTTGGACAATAACAGTGAAGGGAGCGATTAATCATTCTTATTGATTCATTAGGGCTAAATACCTGATAAAGATGATCATCAATCAATTGTATGTCGTAATTTGAAACCCTGCTGATAAGCTGTTTTAGATATTGCGGATGATCAAAATAGATAAAGGATTTAACCTTCACAAAAGGGCTGCCATTTTTTATAAGAACGTCTGCATACCGTAAGGTAAGATCATTACTGTTCAACTTATAATCACGGGTGTCAATATAGGCATGACTTAAAAAGCCCGCCTGTTTTAGAATACCGGTAAGCTGTGTTTCGTAGTTTTGAATTACACGGTTTACATTTGAATAGTACCGAAGACCCTCCCAGAATCGCCTGAAAACAGGGGATAAAGCCACCTTTTTATTAAAACATAAAAAATAGCTCTGAAGATATTCAGGAATTGGCTTATAAATTTTACCCGGCATGCCATAAAAAGATTTTTTATGATTAGTAATCCCCCAAAAGTCATAACTGCCTGATTCCATTTTTGAATAAACTTTATTCATATCAAAAAACGGACCAAAACAGGTATCGTTCATAAGAGTAAGGCTGTCATATTTTTCAAGAGAGTTCCACCCTTCAGCAGCAATAGCATCTTTCCATGCACCAAAGTCAAATCCTTTGTTTTCTCTTTGAATTATTTTATCAACTAAACTGTCTAATTTCTCTACATCTTCTTTTTTAACAGAGCTGTTGGAAACAAATACAACTCGAGTAAATATACCACGAACCTGTTTTAAAGTATAAATTACATGGGAGGATAAATAACCATAAGAATTATAGTGACAATAAATTAATATTCT
>CAYTLM010000346.1:0-1396 GCA_964438485.1 uncultured Leptospirales bacterium
AAAACCGTTTCCACTCCCTGAATAACAGAGGGAATATTAATTTCTCCAAGCCTTGCACGCAAGTCTCTTGCAAGAGCATGCGTCCTTACAAGCACAGCAATGTCACCCGGATTAATTCCCCTGTTTCCAAGCCTGTATGTGTCAGAGGAAAGATCAACCAGTTCTGAAATTTTTGCTGCAATACCTGAAAGGATTAAATCCACAGCATCTGAAGACAATAGATCCCCGGAGTCTTCACCTTTAGCCAATATAATATCCATGCCTGAAATGTTTTTCTCATCCATATAAAAAACATCAGCCTGGTTTTCATCCCCTGCTCTCACAGGCACAAACTTTATCTTCTCAAACCTGAAAGGGTCATCACATCCGGCAAAAATCCCATTCACTGCTTTAATAAGCTCTGGTCTGGAACGCCAGTTATTTAAAAGGGTGTATCTGCTTTTCATTTTTTCAGAAGCCTCAATATAGGAAAAAATATCCGCACCCCTGAACCTGTAAATAGCCTGCTTTGGATCACCTATTAAAAAAAGCACAGAATCTTTATTTTCAAAAAGCCTGCTGAAAATTTCAAACTGGAGCTGGTCAGTATCCTGAAATTCATCAATCAAAGCAGCCCTGTATCTTCCTGAAACATTGCTACCCAAAATAGCACCCCTTGATCCAGTTACAGCCCTGTGCACATCTTTTATTAAATCATCAAAGCTCCTTTCCTGTTTTTCACCTTTCAGCCTTTCAAGCTCCTTATCCACATAGTCAAAAAGCTCATGCTCTGTATAAACAAGAAAACTATCAAGCATAGCCTGCGCTTCAAGCACCAAAGTATAATATGCATCACATAGAATAAAAAATGGAGACTCAGGAGGGATCCCTGACTTGCTGGTAGAGGCAATAATTTTTGTCATAGTAAATTTTTCAAAAACATCCGGGAAAAGAAGAGGATCATCCCCTTTAAGATAATTATCCATAGCCTCAACCATTGAATCAGTTGAGGCTATTCTGTAAATATTTCGCTTTAAAGCAATGGAGGTTTTTAAAATCTCAATTACATCAGCAGCACTGCAAGCCCAGGATTCCTTAATCCGGGTAAATTCCAGTTCAACCCTGTTATAAAGGGCTTCCAGCTTTTCAATATCAGGCTTTACACATTGAGGCTCAATTATTGCAGATGGGTCCATAGGCTTGCTGTGATAAAGCTTCAAAAGCTTTTCAGGGTTTGTCTTCCTTAAAAAAAAGCGCACAATAAAATCTTCGCTATTGTATAATTTCCTTCTCCAAAAATCCAGCACCAGTCCCCGCACAAGAGTGCTTTGTCCTGTGGCAATTTCAATATTATAAAGAGAACCGCTTTCAAATGCATTGTCAACAAGTACCTGCTGACAAAAAGAATGTATGGTAT
>CAYTLM010000347.1:0-1391 GCA_964438485.1 uncultured Leptospirales bacterium
AGATCATTGCCCTCTGAATCAACCACAACAATTGCAGGAAAATCCTCAACATATAATCTGTGCACTGCTTCAGTACCCAGATCTTCGTATGCAGCAACCTCCATCTTTTTGACTGATCTGGAAATCAAGGCAGCAGCGCCCCCTATTGCAGCAAAATAAACAGCCCTGTTTTTTTTTATACTCTCAACAACCTCATTGCTGCGAAGCCCTTTTCCAATCATACCTTTAAGACCCAAATCAAGAAGCAAAGGAGTATGGGGATCCATTCTGCTGCTTGTAGTAGGACCAGCTGAACCACAGACATAGCCTGGTTTTGCAGGTGCAGGCCCCACATAGTAAATCACTTCCCCTTTTATGTTTATGGGCAGATTCCCACCTGAATTTAAAAGCTCTGCAAATCTTTTGTGTGCCTCATCCCTTGCTGTATAAATCCATCCTGTAATCTCAACCCTGTCACCAGATTTAAGCCCTGCAACAATATTATCCTTAAATGGAACTGTTATTTTTTTAATACCAGTCATAGACATTTTACAAAATTCCCTTAGCATGCCTTGATGCATGACAGCTTATATTCACAGCAACAGGCATACCTGCAATATGGGTTGGCATATATTCAATGTGCACAGCAAGGGAGGTTGTATTTCCTCCAAGCCCGGCAGGCCCTATACCAAGCTTATTAGCCCTATTGAGTATTTCTTTTTCCAATGCAGCATAGCGGGGATCAGGGTTTAATGAACCAATAGTCCGTGCAGTACACTTTTTAGCCATAACCATTGCCATATCAGCAGTACCGCCAATACCCACTCCCACAATTGTTGGAGGACATGGATTAGGACCTGCCTTTTCTATGGTGTTTACTACAAAGTCAACAATACCCTGCCTGCCATCAAAGGGTGTAAGCATGACAAGAGCACTCATATTTTCACTGCCAAAACCCTTTGCTAAAGCAAGGATTTTTATTTTATCCCCAGGAACTATATCTGTATAAATAAGAGCAGGAGTGTTATCTCTGGTGTTTTTTCTGTCAAAAACAGGATCATGAACCACAGACTTTCTAAGAAAGCCCTCTTCATAGGCATCCCTTACACCCTGGTTAACAGCATCTTTAAAATCTTTGCCAGTAATAAGCACTTTCTGACCAATTTCAAAAAAAAGAACAGCCATGCCAGTATCCTGGCATATTGCAATCTCCTCTTTTGAAGCTATATCCTGATTCTTTATAATCATTTCAAGAGCTGCCCGCCCTTCCGGAGATTTTTCCAGCTCATAATATTGCCTAATCGATTCTTTAATATCTTCACAGGTATGAAAAGCAGCTTTTAAAAAAAGTTCTTTAACTTTACTGCTAATTAAATCAGTGCTTATTTCTCTCACAATTATTTACTTATTCC
>CAYTLM010000348.1:0-1383 GCA_964438485.1 uncultured Leptospirales bacterium
CTGGTATATGCTGATGCCATACTCCTTTCACCAAACCCTAATTTAAACGGTACAATTCTTGCTTCATTAATAAGCAAGAGCAACCATGAAAATCACATAAAATACAAAGATAAAATTCCTCCTGATGAGTTGGATAAAATAAAATCCTATTCTGAAAACTACAGGGAAATTTTCGAAGAAGATGAATATATTGAGTTTATTTCACAGGGTACAATTCAAAACCAGCAGCCAATATGCATAACAAGAATTATTATGAAAAAATCTGTAGCACTTGCATCAATTTATGAAATAAAAAAATATGTCAATATAGCCTCAATCTTCTTAATGATTACAGTGTTTTTAATGGCTATAATTTTTGGCATGTATCTTTCCCGTCCAATCATAAAACTTACTGAAGGCACAAGAGAAATAGAAAAGGGGAATTATCTCCACAGAGTTAATATCAAAAACAGAGACGAAATAGGACAGCTAGCTTCAACCTTTAATAACATGGCATTGATGATTCATCAAAAAATAACTGAACTGGAAAATGCCAACATTGAACTGCTGAAAATGGACCGCCTTAAAGATGAGTTTCTTACAAATACAACACACGAGCTTAAAACTCCAATACACGGCATTACAGGCCTCACACAATCTATGCTGGATGGGATAAGCGGTGAATTAAATGACAAGGCTCACCATCTTTTAACAATGATCCTTATAAGCAGTAAAAGACTTTCCAATCTTATAAATGATATTCTCGATTATTCGCTCCTTAAAAACAGCGATATTACACTCAACAGACAAAGTGTTGACCTGGGCTCAATGACAAACATGGTGCTTACAATTATTTCAGGTTCATCTTCAAAAAAGAATCTGAGTCTTATAAATAACATAGAACCTGGAAAACACTTTGTATTGGCAGATGAAAACAGGCTTCAGCAGATAATGATTAATCTCATAGGAAATGCCGTAAAGTTTACCCAGTCAGGGGAAATTCGAATAAACGCTACAGTTAAGAACAATGATTATATTATTGAAGTAAAGGACACCGGAGAGGGCATACCCCTGGACAAACAGCAGGATATATTTGATTCCTTTGTACAAAGCGATGGTACAGCTACAAGAAGGCATGGCGGAACAGGACTGGGACTTTCCATAACCAGAAATCTTGTTGAACTTCATGGAGGTAAAATATGGCTCACATCAAAGCCAGGCCTGGGTTCCAGTTTTTTCTTTAATCTCCCTGCTGCAGGGAAAGCAAAAGAAGGATACTATTCTGAAATTCACTCTTCCCCATTGGAGATGAAAGAAAATATTACTACTATTGACGGGCTTCATAAAAATTATGTGCCAGGAGAAAAATCCATACTAATTGTTGATGATGACCCCATAAACCTG
>CAYTLM010000349.1:0-1367 GCA_964438485.1 uncultured Leptospirales bacterium
GCATTTTGTTAATATCAGCTTTATTGATGTTTGCATCATATATTTATTCTCAGGATAAAATAAAAACAGGTACTGCTAAAAATTTTAATGGCATAGAGCTTGTTTATGTTGAGCCGGGTTCATTTTTAATGGGCACAGGCATAGAGGGTGATCATGCTCCAGCAAGAATGGTAACTTTAACAAAGGGTTTCTGGATAGGGAAGTATGAAATTACACAAAAGCTTTACAGAGAAATTACAGGGACAAATCCTGCTTTAAACAGCAGGTATGGCCAGGGGGAGAGTTTACCTGTTTTTAAGGTGAACTGGTATGATGCTGTTGAGTTTTTCAACCTTTTGAGTGAAAGGCATGGGCTTAAGCCCTTTTATGAAATTAATAAAAAGAGGGCAGATGATGACAACAAATTTGAATTTGATGAATATAAATGGACTGTGAAAACAATTCCCGGTGCCAATGGATTCAGGCTTCCTACTGAAGCCCAGTGGGAGTATGCTGCAAGAGCTGGAACAGCGGGGGATTTTTATTGGGGGAATAACACCAGCTGGAATGTATCAGGAGCCTATGCCTGGCATCTTTACAATGCCGGGAAAACAAGGTTTAAAGGGAAGAGATTCTGGTGGGTTAAATATCATAAGTATAAAAATGTTGGAACAAAAAAACCCAATCCCTGGGGACTTTATGATATGAGCGGAAATGTTTCTGAATGGTGCTGGGACAGGTATGACAGGGATTATTATAAAAGCGATGATATTATAGATCCTGCAGGTCCTGACAGGGAGTATTTGTTTAGAGTGAAAAGAGGGGGCTCCATTCTTGATGCACCTGTTGATCTTGCTTCATGGAGAAGATGGCCAATTTCACCAGCAGAGCGTTCCAATTCTTCAGGGATTCGTGTTGTGCTACCTGATGATGGAATTGAATAAGTCGTTCTTTAGCAAATCCCTGGCAAGGATTTCATATCCTGCTTCTCCTGTATGGCTTGCATCTGCAAAGTAATTTTTTTCCGGGGTTATGCCTGCTATAGTTGTAATGCCGATTGCTTTAAGTTCCCTGATTATTGTTTTTAATGTCTCTGTATATTTTTTTTGGCTTTCAGGTGTAAGGGTGTAAGTATTGTATGGCGTAATGTATGCTATTACCCTGTTGTTTCTGGATTGAAGCAGATTCATGGTTTTTTTCACATAATTCCATTGTATGGAGTCTTCAGGTTTTATCCAGGAAATATTCTGCAAAGGGAGGTTTTCCTGACGCATATACTCAGGCACTGTGTAGAGGGTTTCTTTTTTCTTGAAAAATTCGAGTATGTTTTTTCCAGGATTATCAATTGTCCATCTGTAAAAGCTGGAATCTGCAAATTGAGTCATTTT
>CAYTLM010000350.1:0-1359 GCA_964438485.1 uncultured Leptospirales bacterium
GCATGTCATGTCTTGTTCAAAGCTCCATTGTTCTTGGACATATGCTTTTACAGGGGATTGGAGATACAATCCGCGTATCCATGACAGGAGATCCTGTTCATGAAATAGAAGCCGGGAAAAAAATACTGGAATCGCTTTCCCTTAAATACTCTCCTCTTAAAATTATTTCATGCCCCACATGTGGGCGCACCTCTCCAAACATCGATCTTCTTTTAATCGCACAAAAGGCAGAGGAGGAAATACTTCTTAACTTTGAAAAAACCCTTAAAGAAAAAAACATGCACATTACTGTTGCAATAATGGGATGCGAGGTTAATGGCCCTGGAGAGGCCAGGGAAGCTGACTTTGGAATTGCAGGCAGCAGAAGCGGTTACATGCATATTTTTACCAAAGGTGAAATAATTAAGAAGGTACTGATTTCAGATGTTGTAAAGGAGCTTCTTGAAGTAATTGCGCAATCTCTAAAGGACTAAAATTATTTGTGAATACCTCTTATAAATGTCTGAGGATTAAGGGCTCTGCCATGACGCCGTATTTCAAAGTGCAGATGGGGTCCTGTTGTTCTCCCTGTATTTCCGGACAATGCAATAATCTGCCCTACCCCAACCCTGTCTCCCTCTTTAATATTAAATTTACTTAAATGGCCATAGTAAGTTGTGTACCCATGCTCATGCTCAAGAATAACGAGCTTTCCATAGCCATCAGCATAGCCTGCAAAGGTGACTCTTCCAGCCCTGGCTGAGTATATGTTTGTACCAATGGGACAGCCAATATCCACACCCCTGTGAAACCGGAATCTGTTTTCATTAAAAGGGTCTCTTCTTGTTCCAAATTTTGAAGTGGTTTTCCCTGTTTTAATTGGGGAAATAAAAGCTGAACCTAAAAACATTGACCTTTCAAGATTTGATATTTTACCGCATGGAATAAAAATAAAATCCTTATCAAGATTTTCACTTTTATTGGCGTTTTTCACATAAACAATATCAACCCTGTTTTCTGAAAGTATTTTTGCAAGACCCTCTTTGTCATCCCCTGTTACAACAACCCCTCGCATATTTGGAATAAACAGAACCGTGCCCTCTTCAACCTGATATGGAGATGTAAGATTATTTACTGAAATTAAAGTATCCATATCAAGCCCGCTCTTTGAAAGGACTATCCAGAAGCTCTCATCCTTCTTTACTTTATATTTATAAAATTTAAGCTCAGGCAAGTTAGCACTGTCTCTTTTGCTCATTACAGTGAAGATGGAGTCTTTTATATCCTTTCTTATTGATTGAAGGGTTTCATTTTTTGTGTAGTCAATACTGGCAAGCTCATGAAGCTTTACACCGGATGATGCTGTTAAAGCAGATGATA
>CAYTLM010000351.1:0-1347 GCA_964438485.1 uncultured Leptospirales bacterium
TTCTTTTAGCAGTTGCAGGAAAATCGGATCTTCCAGGATTTAGAGACGGCAATCCCCGTACTAAATTCAACTCCTGGTTTATGTTTGACCTGGGACTTGCTGTACAAAATATAAATCTAAAGGTGCACAGCCTGGGACTTGGAACTGTGATTGTAGGATCCTTTGATCATGACAGATGCGCTGAATTGCTGAATATAAAAAAACCCTATGAAGTTGTTACAATTCTCCCTCTTGGAAAACCTGTTGAATTTAAAAAAGAAGGACCAAAGCGAAGAGATATATCAGACTTCAAACACTTAAATCGCTTTGGCAATAAATAAAAACTTTCCTCCTCTGATTCTGGGGAAAGAAATTACTATCTGCCTGCATAAAACAAAAAATCCTTTTCAGATACATTATGCTTTAAATATTTATTCTATTTTAAAGCATAGAGATTTTCAGTTACCATGGAAGAACATGAGCCTGGACAGTTGCTGCATGAGCATACATCCTCAGGCTTGATAATTTGAATTCTTCCCTGCATAACCATATGATCAATTGCTGCAGATGCAATCTCTTTGTCACAATCCAGGTTTACTGCAATAACACCAAGTGTTGCAGGTCCATGTTTTTGCAAAAATTGTTTTATTTCCGTAATAATCATTATAGTCTCCAAAACAAAAATAGATATTAAATTATCCTATCCTGAAATAAATTAATCTGCCTTTTAAAAAAAATCCTCTTTTCAAACTCCATAGCCAAAATAAATAACTTGACCCGATTCTCATAACCAAGTCTCCTAATTACAGAAGGAACAAACAGAACATTACAAACTCAATGAGCAAAAAACAGGTCACACCTCAATTTCGGGATAAAAGCAAAAACAGAAAACTCTGCCAGGGCATAGCGCTTTTAACACGTTAGAAAATAAAACTATATAGTGGTTACAAAATAATAAAGGGGAAACAGAATGAAACTCGATATAAATAAAAATGCAAAGGGATTAATTTTTGATATGGATGGAACCCTTGTTGATTCCATGCCCCTGCATTTTAAAGCATGGCAAATTACAGCAAAGGAACACGGATTTATCTATAAAGAAGAACAGTTCTATAAAACCGCAGGCATGCCTACATGGAAAATAGTGCCTGTTGTAAATAAAAAAATGGGGCTTAATATTGATCCTGAAACATTTTCTTTAAGAAAAGAACAGGTCTTTCTTGAACTGCTTCCAGATGTAAAGCCTATAAAACCTGTGGTTGACCTTGTGTATAAATACCATAATAAAATTCCCATGTCAGTAGGCACTGGTGGTAAAAGAAAAATAGCACTTCTTACATTAAAAATGGTTGGTCTTGATAAATATTT
>CAYTLM010000352.1:0-1347 GCA_964438485.1 uncultured Leptospirales bacterium
TGAGGCTTATTAAAAGAGAGTTTGGTAATTCTATTCTTGTAATTACTGATGTGTGCTTATGCGAGTTTACAGATCATGGCCACTGCGGTCTTGTTGAAAATGGCCAGGTGCTCAATGATGCCACGCTTGAACTGCTTGCACGCACAGCAGTAAGCCATGCAGAAGCAGGTGCTCATATTGTGGCTCCTTCAGACATGATGGATGGCAGGGTTGGTGCAATAAGAAAAGCCCTTGATGAAAAGGGATATATCAACATCCCAGTGATGGCCTATTCTGCAAAGTATTGTTCTGCCTTTTACGGGCCATTCAGGGATGCAGCAGGAAGCGCTCCACAGTTCGGCGACAGGCAAACCTACCAGATGGACCCAAGAAACAGCGCAGAGGCTGAAAGGGAGGTGCTCCTTGATATTGAGGAGGGCGCTGATATTGTTATGGTAAAGCCTGCTCTGTCATACTTGGACATAATAAGCAAAGTCAGGGGTATAACATCACACCCCCTGTGTGTCTACAATGTGAGCGGCGAGTATTCAATGGTTAAGGCTGCTGCAAAAGAGGGCTTAATAGATGAGGAGAGAATTGTGAGGGAAATAATGACTTCATTTTTCAGGGCAGGGGCAGATATGGTCATTTCCTATCACACGCGGGATATACTTAAAAACCAGTGGTTTTAAAAAGGCACTTCAAATTCTCCAAAGGAGAACCTGGAAATTTGTATAGCAGTGAATAAGATTAATAAAATTTTTATATAGAGGCTGATATAATGAATATAGAAAAATCAAAGAGTTTATATCAAAAAGCATTGAGTCTGCTTCCTGGCGGGGTTGATTCACCAGTAAGGGCTTTTAAGTCTGTTGGTGGTACTCCGCTCTTTATAAAAGAGGGCAAGGGAAGCCGTATTACTGATGAGGATGGAAACAGCTTTATTGATTTTTGCATGTCCTGGGGTCCGCTTATACTTGGTCATGCTGATGATGATATTGTTGAGGCTGTTCGTGAAACAGCGCTTAAAGGAACAAGCTTTGGCACTCCACACAGGTTTGAGCCAGAGCTTGCTGAGATTGTTGTTCAATCTGTCCCTTCAATTGAAAAGATAAGGTTTGTAAGCTCAGGCACTGAAGCAACCATGAGTGCCATAAGGCTTGCCAGGGGTTTTACAGGCAGGGATAAAATTATCAAGCTTGATGGATGTTACCATGGCCATGCTGATTTTCTCCTTGTTGCAGCTGGTTCAGGCCTTGCCACATTTGGGATTCCTGATTCAGCAGGAGTGACAGAGGGGAATGCCAGGGACACCCTGATTGCTCCCTATAATGATTTAGCAGCTCTTGAGGAGCTTTGCAAAAAAGA
>CAYTLM010000353.1:0-1339 GCA_964438485.1 uncultured Leptospirales bacterium
CAGGAGAAAAATCCATACTAATTGTTGATGATGACCCCATAAACCTGCAAGTACTAATAAATCATCTTGCAATTGACGGTTATAATGTGGAATCAGCAACAACAGGCATGGAAGCCCTTTCACTTATTAACTCAGACCATAATTTTGACCTTCTTCTTCTTGATATTATGATGCCTGAAATGTCCGGATTTGAAGTTTGCAAAATAGTAAGAGAAAAATTAAGTTTTTATCAGCTTCCCATAATTCTCCTTACTGCAAAAAACACCAATGAAGATATAATTACAGGTCTAAGCCTGGGAGCCAATGATTATATAACCAAGCCCTTTGACAAGGATCAACTACTGGCCAGGGTACGTAATTATGTGTCTTTAAAAAAAGCTGTTGAAGAGCAAAATGCCCTTCTTGCAATACGCCAGGAACTTCATATAGCAAGAAATATTCAGCTGGCAATTCTTCCCCAGGTACTTCCCCAAATGGACAGAATTTCTATTAAGGCAAAATATGAACCCATGTCAGAAATCGGCGGGGACTTTTACGATTTTCATCATATTGATGATAATAGAATTGGGATATTTATCGCAGATGTAACAGGCCACGGAGTGCCTGCAGCACTTATAAGCACAATGATTAAAATAGCCTTTACAATGTCGCATGACAAGCTTGACAATCCTGCTATGCTGCTTGAAGGAATTAACAATGCCCTTTTTAGTCACCTTTCAGGAAGATACATAACTGCCTTTTATGCTTTTATTGATCTTAACACAAAGACTATTACCTTCTCAAATGCTGCACACTGGCCCATGTATTTAATAAAGAAAAATGGCGAGTTAATATACCTTACAATAAAAGGACGTCTCATAGGACTTTTGGAAAATAACGAATACAGCAATGCAACCATACCTATTGAAAATGGAGACAGGCTAATATTCTTTACAGACGGGCTTATTGAAGAGCGGGACAATACAGGGGAATCCTATGGTGAAAAGAAACTTGAGTCTCTGCTGATTGAACTAAGAAATCTCCCTCCTGCCAGGGTTATTGATGAGTGTTTTATGGATATATACTCATATTCAGGAAATTATAATACTGAAGGTTTTGAAGATGATGCAACAATGATTGTTGCTGATATTATCTAAAATTTAAGCTCCAAAAGTATTGGCTGGTATATGTCAGGATTGATGTAAATCATAAAAATTTGTTTTCCTGTAGAAAAAATTTCCTTACCGGAATAGGGCCACATCTGCCCCTTAACCTGATCCGAAATTTTATAAACAACCCTTTTTTTTGCAGATGCCAAATCATTAAAATCTTTAAACCTTACAAGTATAATCTCCCCTGT
>CAYTLM010000354.1:0-1335 GCA_964438485.1 uncultured Leptospirales bacterium
ATGTGAATTGTGATTATGAAGATCTTAGTTCAGATCTTCGATAGATTTTTTATATAGGAGTTTTGGGCTTTTTCTTGCCTTGTTAGACAGGCTATAGAAGTTTATATAAATCCAATTCCTTTAAAACACCAATAATTGACCGCCTTCCGGCGGTCATGTTACATAAAGCAAACATAATCTTTAAACCATGATTATGGGGATTGAAGGATTCTCATGATTTAGTAAGAGTTAATGTCCAATAAATTTTTCTATTTCTAGAATCAAGAAAATCACGGTCAATCATGTAAATCATGGTTTATGAATTGAGGAAATATAATATTCGTTGGCAATGCAGTAGATATAAGCCGTTCAATATTCGGCGCAACAGACAATGTGCTGAGCAATATTGGCGTGGCTTTAGGTACTGGAATAAAGGGAGCAGCGAGCTGGGTAAAGGATGTTGCTGTAAGTGCATGGGATGGGGTGACAGGGGCAGTTGGAACGTTCATAGAAAAGACAGGTAATTGGGTAGTGGGAAATGGTTTTAATAGCGATGCTGAGGTCGCAGAAAATTATGCCAGACAAAGAATAGAGGAGGCAATAAAGAACGGAACAGCGTTACAGGAGGGAAGTGCTGAGTATAACAGGATGATGTCTGTGCTTTATGGAAAACAGAAATCTCATGTTAATAACGAAAGCAATTTAATTGGCATTAATGAAGATATTCGCAAATTAAAGGAAAAGGAAAAATCAATTAATGGTGGAAGAAAAGAAATTGAAAATATAAAATTACTTAAACAGAAAGAAATAAATAGCACAGCCTGTTATTTTACTGCAACAATAATGATGTTGGAAGGTATCCTTGGACATGAAATTGATCTTACTGATGCATATGATAAAGCTTTAAATGCTAATTATACAGATGATAAAGCTACAGTAAAAAACTTCGAAGGTATAGCGCGTACTCAAGGTCTTGATGTAAAAGATGGTACAATTATTGAAATCACCGATAGCTCTAAAATGGTTGATGAAATGATTGGGCAGATAGATAAAGGAAATCCCGTGTTAATTCAACTAGAAGGGAAAACAATGAGTGGTAAAGATTCGTCGCATGCAGAAATAGTGTATGGATATGAGGTTATTGATAATAAACTTAGATTTTTAGTGAAAGATCCTGGGGGGCAAAAAGATACGTATTTAGACTCAACTACTTTGACTCCTTATCATGGTCAAAATTTATATTCTCATAAAAACCCTATTACGGATAGAACTCCAAGAAGCGTTTTTAAAATAAGATATTTGGCTCATTCCGGATTATTGGGAAAAATGAACAAAAAATAAAGAAATGAGTAGAAA
>CAYTLM010000355.1:0-1334 GCA_964438485.1 uncultured Leptospirales bacterium
ATCACATTGCCATTATAGGCCATTGTTCTTACTATTTCAGCAAGTTTTCTATATATTGCAACCTGTGTGGGAAACTTGCTAAAAGATGTTTGAAAAAGCTCAGTAAGCTGATTCCTGGCATTACTTGTAAGAGTATCAGCAAGACATTTTGAAAGCCCCAGATCCTCTGAAAGCTTGTCAAGCAGCTCCTTGTCATAGGATGCCCATTCAGGTGTAAACTTTTTTATACTGTTAAGATTGTTGACTATTTTTTCAGAAACCTCAAAAGCACCAACTCCATACTCCCTGGAAATGGTAATAAAAGGTTTTTGTGGCTCTACCTCAATGTTTTCAATAAAGTTTTTTTGATGCTCCCAATAGGCAAACTGATTTCTAATGTGACTTTCCATTGTTTTTTTCATATCTATATATCCCCCTATTTTTATATATAATCTATCAGAATATGTAACAAAAAATTTTAATACAACTTTTATTTAAAAATAAACTTATCTTTGTATTTTTTTCAATGTACAAAGTTGTATTATACAATATAACAAAAAAAACTTCTTATGGAACCAAAAAATTAATTAAATTCTATTTTTTATAATATCCAATAGCCTGTCCTACCCTTACCTTTTCTCCTCGCTTAAAAGATTTAAAATCAATCATGCCCTTTTCAAAAAGTATAATAACAGTGGAGCCCATATTAAAAACTCCAATCTCTTCACCCTTCTTAATTACAGGCTCTTTTCCTTCAGAATAGATGACCTCATTTCTTTTTCTTAAAAATTTATTTGTTACAACATTATCATAGGGAATTGATATTTTCCCTACATTAAGGGCTCCGATCTTGCATACAGCTGTCATGCCCTTTCCTGTGTCAATATATGTGACAAGCCTTTCATTTACAACAAAGAGCCCCTTTAATGATTTTACCACAGATTCCTGAACAGAGTAGAGTTTACCTGGTATATTATAAAATCCGGTTATTTTACCTGAAACCGGGGAATGAATTCTATGATAATCTCCCGGAGATAAATAAAGAGTAATAAATTTACCATCAATAAAGCTTTCAGCCATAACAGAGGGAATCAAATCCCTTAGGGAATAATCAAGCCCCTTGGCCTGAATCATAATATCTTCAGTAATATCGCCAAACTCATCTATTCTTGAGTCAGTTGTTGCAACTACTGATTTTTCATCCTTATCAATTATAAGTACACCTTCTTTAAGCTTTCGCGTAAAAAAGCTGTTTAAATTTTTAAAACCCTTTTCAGGTATTATGGCTTCTTCAAGATTGACTCCAAATTTTTTTGAATACCATTTGATTAACATATTCATAAAAACCAATGGAA
>CAYTLM010000356.1:0-1325 GCA_964438485.1 uncultured Leptospirales bacterium
CAGAAGGTAATGTAACAGTAAAAAATCAGCAATCCGGCAATCAGGTAAAGGTTCCCTATAAGGATGCAGCTGATTTTATAATTAAAAATCTGCAATAATTTTTTGTGGTTTATTCCGGATCTTTGGGAAAAGTAATATTTTTTCCATACATATCTGGTGAAGCAAACCCCCGGCGGAATGAAATTTTTTCTTTAGGAAATCCTTTTCCGCCGCCCCCATAGGGGCTGTTAATTTATTTGATATTTTTTAATGTCCCTTTTTTATTTTAGTGTCCAATAAAGTATAAATGAAAACAGAAATTTATCAAGTCCCCCAATGGGGGATTTAGGGGGGTTATCTTTGGAAGAAGGAGAAATGAAATTTATTATGTTTCCCAAAAATCTGCAATAATTTTTTGTAAATATAAGATTAGTGCTTGTTTCAGCTCCAGAGAAAGCCTGATAAAATCAGCAAAAGGAATAGTTCTCTGGAGCCGGATTAAGAGGATTGTGTTTTAATTAAAGCTGAGCCTGAGACAGTTCTTTTGCAGACTCATCCTTTTTTAATTTTGATTCAAGAAACCGGATTTCATTACCTACGATTTTAATTCTTGATTTAGCTTTTCCGTCCTCACTTTCCCATCTGTCCTGACGCAGATTTCCTATTATCATTAGACGCCTTCCCTTTTTTACATTGTTTGAACACATTTCTGCAATTTTTTCCCATGTTTCAACTTCTATAAATGATACTTTTGGGGGCTCTTCAGTTTTTGAGTAATGGTTGACTGCAATAGAAAAGGTGCATACTGATTTACCGGTTTTGGTTTTTTTTAACTGCGGATCCTGTGTAACAAATCCCTCAATTGTTGCTGCTGCGAAATTATTCATAAAAGGTCTCCTTTGTATAAGTTTTTTATTCTTTCTTCTTATTACGTTTTTCTTTTCTTTTTTTTTGAAAAAAATTAATTTTTGTTAAAAAAATTGTTATTTATTGAAATATTTAAGTTATAGTAAAAGTTGAGTAACTAAAATAGAAAAATGATTGATTTATCCTGGATGATTGATTTATCCTTTTTTTAAGTGTTTCTGGAGGAATTATGAGAAAAATAATTGTTACTTTAGTATCTCTATCTCTTATGTTTTTGTTTTCATGTAAGGAAAAACAGGAAGTAATAAAACTTGAGGGAATAGTTAATTTTGTTTCAGGTGAAGTATTGCTCAAAACCACTAGTGGTGAATCTCAGGCAAGAGTGGGGGATTTTGTTTCAGAAGGCGTAACTATTAAGGCTGGCGCTAAATCAGCGGTTGATATATATTTTAATCAAAATGTAATAAGAATCCTTGAGA
>CAYTLM010000357.1:0-1325 GCA_964438485.1 uncultured Leptospirales bacterium
CTTCAACCATAACCTGAACAGTTGGCGTAGGCACAATGCCAATATCAACAACATTACATCCTGCAAGCATAAGTGCTGAAATAATATTCATTGAGAGAGCTTCACCTGAAGGCCTGGAATCTCTGCCTACAACAATAGTTCCTTCTCCTGCATACTTTGCAAAGGCAGGTGCAGCTTTGCATATAAGTTCAGGTGTAAAACTGTCACCAACAATGCCTCTTATTCCTGATACGCTTTTCATCAATGTGCCGGACATATATTTTACCTTCTGCTTCTTCTTGTTTTTTTTCTTTTTACACTTCCCTCAATTGGTTTATCCTCTTTTTGGGATTTTTTGGGAACATTCCCCTGAAATGGAATTCCTCCTGTGCCAAACTGTTCAACCTCTGGATGGAACTCATCGCCTGCCTGCATAAATCTGCGAGGCTCCTCTTCCTCAACCTTGCGTATTTCCACCTTAACCATATATTCAAGAATATCCTCTTTGAGATTGCTTATCATCTCATTAAAAAGTCTTGAGCCTTCAAGCTTATATTCCACAAGAGGATTTTTCTCTCCATATCCTACAGTCCAGATGCCATCGCGAAGCTGATCCATTGCTAAAAGATGATCTTTCCATTTGTTATCAATTACCTGCAAAGAAATAAGTCTTTCAACAATTCGCATATTTTCAGAGCCATTGCTCTCTTCTTTCTTATGATAATTATCAAGAAGAAGATCTGAAAGTTTTTCTGAAAACTCATTAAATGAAAGTTCAATTGGATTTATTTCCTGAAAATCTACATCAACAAGAAACTTCTGTTTAATCCAGCCCTTTAATCCTTCAAGATCCCACTGCTCAGGATGCCTTTCTCCATTTGTAAAATAATCAACTCTGTTTTTAACAGTATCATCAAAATAACTTTTTATTTTTTCTGAAATATCAGCTCCTTCAAGGATCAGATTTCTTTCAGCGTAAATATATTCTCTTTGGGAGTTCATTACATCATCATACTCAAGAAGATGTTTTCTTATTTCAAAGTTTCTTCCTTCAACCCTTGTCTGTGCACTTGCAATGGCCTTGGATACCATGGGGCTTTCAATTTCCTGCCCCTCTTCCATGCCAAGCCTGTCCATTACTCTTCCTATTCTTTCTGAACCAAAAAGCCTCATGAGATCATCCTGTAGTGACAGGTAAAATCTGGAAGAGCCAGGGTCACCTTGACGGCCTGAACGCCCCCTAAGCTGGTTGTCAATCCGTCTTGACTCATGGCGTTCAGTTCCAAGAATATGAAGTCCGCCAGCTTCTACTACAAGATTATGATTTTCTACCCATTCTCTGCCGT
>CAYTLM010000358.1:0-1324 GCA_964438485.1 uncultured Leptospirales bacterium
TTGCAGCAATAACAGGTTTTGAAAAGCCTTCAATTCTGTCATAAAGCACCTGCCATTTTCTTAAAAACTCAGCAGGCTCATCCCCGCCAAAACCACCAGCAAGGTCAGCTCCTGAACAGAAAATTCTGTCACCAGAACCTGTAAGAACAACCACTCTGATTTCCTTGTCATTTTCACACTGATCAAATGAGTTTGTAAAACCTTCCCGCACATCCAGGCTCAGCTGGTTTGCCTTGGGCCTGTTAATCGTAATAATACCAACAGCTCCTTTTTTCTCAAATAGTACTGCGCTCATGTTTCCTCCCTTATATATTTTAATTATTATTTAATAACCATTCCGGTTAATAAAACATAAGTTATGTCAGCAGCACTTACAGCTTTGAATAAACCTCCTCAAGCTGCTTTACCAGATCATTAAAGTGAGCTACTGCCCTTTTCACAGGTTCAGGTGAACTCATGTCCACACCAGCCTCAAGAAGCTCATCAAGGGGATATTTGCTTCCACCAAGTTTTAAAAAACCAAGATAGGCATTGCGTGCCTTTTCTCCTTCTGCTATAACCTTGTCAGCAAGGGCAATTGCTGCAGAAATTCCAGTGGCATATTTATACACATAAAATGCTGAATAAAAATGAGGTATTCTCAAACACTCCAAAGAAAGCTCTTCATCAATCACAATTGAATCCCCAAAATAGCTGTTAAGAAGATTGTGATATTCTGTTCGCAGCACCTCCAGTGTAAGGGGCTTATTGCGCTCCACAAGCTCATGGGTTATTTTTTCAAACTCTGCAAACATTGTTTGCCTGTACATTGTTGCCCGTATATTATCTATTTCTCTGTTAAGAATATAGGCTTTCATGCGGGGATTGTCTTTGTAAAAATCAAGAAGATATCTGCTCAAAAGTGTTTCATTAAAAGTTGAGGCTACCTCAGCTACAAAAATTGTATAATCACTCATTATATAGGGCTGATTTTGTTTTGATAAATAGGAATGCATTGAATGGCCAGCTTCATGCATGAGTGTATAAAGGCTGTTTATATTTTTCTCTTCATAATTCATAAGAATATATGGAGGTGAATCATAACAGCCTGAGGAATAGGCTCCGCTCCTTTTGCCCCTGTTTTCATACCTGTCAACCCAGTCCCCAAGAAGGCCCTTTTTCATTATATCAAGGTATTCATCCCCTAAGGGAGCAAGGGCTTTAACACAGGTTTCAACAGCATCCTCATAGGTCATGCTGAAGTTAACATCTTTTACAATTGAAACGTATGTATCGTAAAAATGAAGATCATCAAGTCCCAGAGCCTTTTTTCTAAAAGCCAGAT
>CAYTLM010000359.1:0-1301 GCA_964438485.1 uncultured Leptospirales bacterium
GCACGGAGAGGGGAGATAGTGAATGGGGATTTGATTGTGTTATCGGGAATCCGCCCTATGTGAGAAGTAATACAATTGAGATTGATATGAAAACTTATTATAGTAAAAAATATAAATCAGCAATAAAGCAATATGATATTTTTGTGTTGTTCATTGAAAAAGGTATAAATATTTTAAAAAATAATGGTTTATTCGGTTATATAGTCTCAAATAAATTTTTAATCTCTGATTATGGATTAAATATTAGAAAGTATATTTTAGAAAACACAAAGTTTAAAATGGCAATAGATGTTTCTTATGATAATGTTTTCGCGCAAGCCTCAGTTTATCCTTATATTGTAATATTTGAAAGAGAAAACAATGATGATAAGAGAAGTGACAATGAGATACTATTTAGCGATAAATTTAATTCCGGTAAAGAAATATTATTTAAGGCAAAGAAACAGTATGAATTTAATAAAAATGATTTTGTTTTTGATTTTGCAACAATAGGAAAGATTTGGGTTGATAAATTAGAAAATGAATCAATTCCACTGAGAGAAATTTCTGAAATTACTAGAGGTTTTAGACCACCACCTGAAGAGTTACTTATAAATGATAAAAGTGAAAAATTTATAATTGGTAAAGATATGGTGTCTTCTTATTATCATCAATGGAATGAAAGATATGTGAGATATGATACTTCAAAAATTGCAGAAAGTAAATCTTTAAGCATTTTTAAAAAAGAAAAAATATTTTTCAGAGATATCGGATTAAAATTTAATGGTACATATGATAATGATGGTTTGCTTTGTCTTAAAACTATATATTTTTTATATTTGAAAGATACAAATACTAACTATAATTTAAAATATCTTTTAGCGATTCTTAATTCAAAGTTAATGAATGAATATTTTCACTTAAAATTTTCTATAGCACATATTAGTGGTGGTTATTTAAGATTTAGAAAACAATTTGTTGAAAAATTGCCAATTCATAGTATTGATTTCTCTAAAAATACTGATAAAATACTTCATGACTCTCTCGTTTATCACGTTGACCAAATGATTCAGGTAAAAAAAGATTTCTATAATACTAAAAGCCAATCTGACAAAAAAATTCTGCAGCAGAAAATTGATGCTATTGACAAGCAGATTGACCGTCTGGTGTATGAACTTTACGGCCTCACTGATGATGAGATAAAGATAGTGGAGGGGGCTGGGTGACAATGGACTCCAGTTTAATAGAAAAATATGGGATTACAGCATTTGAAAGTTTTTTATCTGGTAGTGAATTATTTGCTCTCGTATGAAGAATCTAAA
>CAYTLM010000360.1:0-1301 GCA_964438485.1 uncultured Leptospirales bacterium
GAGGTGAATTGAGATAAACCTTTATATTCCCTTCATCATCAGCTACAACAAGGCTTCTTGAAGATTTTGGTGTTACTGTAATATTTAAAACAGCTTTTTTATCCATAAAACAATTTTATAGCCACTTATTATTGATTTCCATAATAAAACATCATTTAGCCAAAAATTTTTCAAAAAACATGGTTGACTTAACTTATTTTTTCATTTTAAAAAAGAGTTATTGAGGGTCCTTTTTAGACCTGTAACCCTATTGTGGCACTCTTTTTATACCCCTAAAAATTATCCCTCATATTAAAACTTTATCCAATAATCACCTGTGGAGGCATAAACATGGAAAAAGAAATAGACGATATATTAGCAATCAATGAAATAGAATCAGACATTGCTGAAGAAATAAGACATGAAGATGATGATCTGGAAATGCGTGAAGATAAAGACTGGGAAGAGGAAGAGGAAATTGAATCCATCCTTGTTTGCGAAGAGTGCAATAACCAGTGGGAAGATATGGTCAGTGAATCTAACAGAGAAAATATTTTTTGTCCCATGTGTGGAACAAGCAGAGTAGTGCTCATATAAAAAATCTCCTCTGCGCTTTTCTCAAATTAAAAAATCCTTGAACATATTCCCTATAGGTAATTTTCTTAGCAGATTTTATACCAGCCAAACAGCAATATTCATAAAAATAAATATCGCACTATGGCTTTTATCAGGAAAGAGCTTGTATAATTTAATTTACATGGTTTAGTAATAAATTCATGAAAATAATTACATTAATAAAAGGGAAAATTAAATGATAAGCGATGGTATAGGTGCAATAATAAAAATAATTCTGGCCATTGCGTTTATTTTTTTCATCACAGGGTGTACATCACTGCCGCAAAATACAGGAGAAAAATCAACAGCTTTGCCCCCTGCTGAAAAGGGGCAGCTCGCTCTATCCCTATCCAGCATGATGAAAAAACATCCGGGTCTTTCCGGAGTTACTCCTCTTGCAATAGGCGCAGATGCATTTGCCACACGAATGCTTTTGGCAGATGCTGCAACAACATCCATTGACGCACAATACTATATATGGAGGAAGGATCTCACCGGATATCTGCTCCTTGATCGTATTAAGCAGGCAGCAGATCGGGGTGTGCGAGTGCGTCTACTCCTTGATGATCACGGGACTTCAGGTTTAGATTCTGAAATCGCAGCCCTTCAGGCACACCCGAATATAGAAGTCCGGCTATGGAATCCCTTTAAGCTGCGCCTTTTTAAAATGTTCTCCTATGTCTTTGATTTTTCCCGTCTCAATCATC
>CAYTLM010000361.1:0-1299 GCA_964438485.1 uncultured Leptospirales bacterium
TCCCTTCAGGCTGCAGATTCTCTTGATGAAAGAATAAAGCAGGTCTTTGGTAAAGCTGTTTTAGAAAATCTTTATTTTGAAAAAATAAATGACCTCAAGGTTGATATTTCCGGTTATTTTTCAAAACCTGATTTTATCAGAAGCTCAAGAAGTATGCAGATGTTCTTTGTAAACAACAGACCTGTTGAGTACAAGTTTTTATCCTATCATCTTTCAAGAGCCTATGAAGCAGTAATTCCCAAGGGAAAACATGCAGCTGCAATTGTTTTTTTAAATATCGATCCCTCTTTAATTGATGTTAATATCCACCCTGCAAAGCGTGAGATTAAACTCTTTGATCAAAAGTATATAGACAGCCTTGTTTTTAGTATTGCATCCAAAAGTCTTAACAGGGCACACTCTATGAATGCTGATCTGTTCAAAGCCCCTGATTCGGTCTTTTCAGAGGAGAGCGAAAACAGATCTGCTTTTAAATCAACTTATGAATCTGCACAGGGCATAGACAAAAACAGCAGTATATTAAATGATTCTCAAGAGCAGACCAGGGGAGAGAGCCTTTTTGCTTCAACCATGCAGGATATAATTTCTGTTTCCCAAATGGTTTACTCCAATATAAAAGATGGAATAAAAATTTTTGGTCCGGTTTTTGAAACCTATATTATGGTTCAAAAGGATGAGGATTTATTTGTCATTGATTTTCATGCTGCTCATGAAAGAATTGTGTTTGACAGCCTCATGAAGAGGGGTGTTTTTATCGAATCACAGGAGCTGCTTTTTCCTGTTATAATTGAGCTGTCCAAATCTGACTATATTATAGCCCTTGAAACAAAGGAGCTTTTAAAGGATTTTGGATTTGATGTGGATGATTTTTCCGATTCTTCAATAGTTGTGCGCTCAGTGCCTGTTGTAACAGGTCGTGATGAAACAGAAGAGGCAGTAAGGGCAATAATAGAAAGTATAGGTGAAGATAAAAACTTTGAAGATTTAAACAGGAAAGTAGCTTCCTCTTTGGCATGTCATTCATCAAAGAGGGCTGGTGATAAATTGAGCGATTCAGATATGAGAAAGCTTGTTTCTGAAATTTTTGAAGGTGAAATGGAATTAAGATGCCCCCATGGGAGACCCTTTCTTCATAATATAAAAAAGAGTGATTTTGAACGAATTTTCAAAAGATGATTCTAAAGGTGATATAAATGAAAAAAATTGTTATTGCTGTGACTTCCTCAATTTCTGCATATAAGGCTTGTGATCTTGTACGGCTTTTTGTTAAGGATGGCTTTAATGTGTTTGTAACAATTA
>CAYTLM010000362.1:0-1296 GCA_964438485.1 uncultured Leptospirales bacterium
TATTTTTTTCACTATAAAAAACTCTTTTCAATCTAAGTTGTTTAATAGCTTCATCTTTTTTAATATCAGCATAAACAAAACAAGTTATACCTAAAACAAATATTAATAATAATTTTTTCATTACCTCTCCCCTCTTTTCTTTTGTAAATATTGGAAATATTTAAAATATTCTTTTTCACTACCTGCATTACCATTTTTAAAAATCTTTTCCTCAACTAAGCCAGAATAATTTCGAACACCTACATCTGCAATCCTCCGAGTATCGCCATCAGAATACGTTGGTATACTATGATCATATGCGCCTGTTGTACTTGTAGCATTTACATGAATCCTTGTTTCGCCCCAGCCTCCATTACTACTAACTATATAATCATCATAATTTTTAGTCTGCACAGTTTCAAATCCATATTTTGAAATAAGACTATGAAAAACCCATCCTCTTTCATTTTTAATATTCCCATCTTTTATATTTTCTTTTAAAATTTCAGAGTAGCTACCTATACTTTCGCCATTTGATTTAGTTGCACCATTTAGTTTAAGCATCCAATAAGACGTTGCAGATTTGCAACTTGTTTTAGCTGCTAAATTCGCTTCTGTTTTAGATAATCCATACTCTTTCTGTAGCTGTATTGATAAAGCTTCATTTGCAGATTGCCTTAGTGTCCTTGACAGATTTACAGCGTCTTCATTGGTAATATCAATTAATGAATCATCCATTTTTTTAATATCAAGTTTTGCATCTAAGTATTCATTAAATGCCTTGATATGTTCATAATCCTTAAAAAATGTTTTTTCATTAATTTTTCCATTCTTTATATACTCTTCCTCAAAATCCTCAATAGTATGAAGTGCATTTGAACCTTTTTTTTCACTTTCATCTATCTGAATTTTTGTTTTACTATACTGAACATCTATTCCAAGTGCGGCTTGTTCTCTCTGATACTGTTTCCATTCCTGATAGTCAGCCTCAGTCATTCCAAGGTCTACAGCTGTTTCGCTATATCCAAACAGCCCTTCTGAAATCCAATTACCCGTCTTTTCTATGAACGTCCCCACTGCTCCAACCACACTATCCCATGCACTTACTGCAACATCCTTTACCCAGCTTGCTACTCCCTTTACTCCTTCCACTGCATTGCCAACGAATATTTTTCTTCCCTTAATTCGCGAACCATGATTTTCACGATTGACCATGATTTCCTTGATTATAAGATTAACAGAATTTATTAGACATTCACTCTTACTAAATCATGATAATCCTTTAATCCCTATAATCATGATTCAAAGATTATGCTT
>CAYTLM010000363.1:0-1295 GCA_964438485.1 uncultured Leptospirales bacterium
TTTTAAGCATGTTCAAAACTCCATTTAATCATATGACTGCCATCTGCCTGGATTTATTTTAGAAGAAAGGCTTAATTGCAGATATAGTATTACTTAACTGTATTATATAGATACTTCAAAATGAGGCTAAAGAGTCAATAATTTTTTGAGCCAGATCTTTTGGGAAATCAGGGGTTTTTTTAAATTATTGATTTGTTAAAGAATTATCTTGCTAAAAGAACGCGAGGATTTTGATGCTTTCCATTTTTAATTATTTCAAAATGAAGATGAGGCCCCGTTGAACGGCCTGTATTACCGCTTTGTGCAATGACCTGACCCTGTTTTACATATTGGCCATTTCGCACGCTTATTCTTGAAAGATGAGCATAGAGAGTTTTATATCCGCCAGGATGTGCAATAATAATAGCATTGCCATAACCACCCATCCATCCTGCAAAGGTAATTCTTCCAAATCTTGAAGCCTTAACCCAATTATACCTTGCAGCAATATCTATTCCTTTATGAAACTCTCTGTGATTCCTGCTAAAGGGATTTCTTCTCCATCCATAAGCGCTTGTTACCCTTTTGCTTGGAACAGGCCATAAAAAACCCTGAATAATATTCTGCGGCTTGGCATCAGGAATAAAAACCAGCTCACCGGGCTTTATAAAATCAGGATTTGAAAAATCATTCTGAGCAAGTATTTTATCAGCAGGAATTTTGTACTTGGTTGCAAGATTGATGAGGTTATTACCCTCTTTCATATTATAAAGGATTCCATCTTTATTGGGAATTCTAAGTTCAGCGCCCTCATTTATAAAATCGTAAGACCTGAGATTATTACTTCCACATACTGTATCAATGGATACACCATATTTTTTTGCTATTATGCTGAGGTTTTCTCCTCTTTTTACATTATGTGTCTGTATTTTAAGCTTTTCATCGCTATTTTTCTGATCAGAATAATCGGTCTTATCTGAAAGGAGCAGTTCATTCTTTATCTTTTCATCTTCAATAATATCATCAATACTATCATTTTTATGAGTTATATCTTTTTCTGAATAATCATCAGAGCTAAGAGGCACATTGCTTCCCTCAATATCGTTTAACTGAATAATATTATTTTTTACATTGCTTGTAGCAGAAGCTTCATCAGAAGAAAAAGCAGCAATCATGATAGAAGAAAAAAGAATAACTGTTAAACCCATTGCACAGGCTCTTGAAACGCGTAGAAGATGCTTTTTATAAAAATTGCGGATATATGTACCTTCTTTACCAATATATATAATTACAATTTCATTTGTAAAAATATTAAT
>CAYTLM010000364.1:0-1294 GCA_964438485.1 uncultured Leptospirales bacterium
ATAATCGTGCCCCATACATCGCATGTATCAGTAACAGGAACATCAAATTTAACATCTCTGTAAGCTGCATAAGGGTGATCCCTTCTTGCATCAATGTCTATGCCCCTTGCTCTTGCAACCGGACCAACAAGACTCCACTTAATAGCACTCTCTCTGGAAAGATAGCCCACACCCTTTGTTCTTTTATGTATGGCTGAATCCCCAATAATAGACTTCTTTACAACCATTACCTCTCTTTCCAGCTCATCTACAACCTTGAGAATATCAGCTTTGATCTCCGGTGTAATATCCCTTCTAACTCCGCCTATGATTACCATACCATAGGTTTTCCTGTTTCCTGTAATTCTTTCACAGAGCCACATTATACTTTCCCGGATTCTAAAAGACTGCATAAAAACTGTATCAAAACCTATAAGATGACCTGCAACTCCAAGCCATAACAGGTGCGAATGAAGCCTTTCAATCTCAAGCATGAGTGTACGGATATACTCTGCCCTTTTTGAAATTTTTATATTTGCAGCCATTTCAACTGCCTGGGAATAGGCTGTTGCATGTACAGTACCGCATATTCCGCATATCCTTTCAGCAATAAATGGTATTTCATTATAACTGACTTCACTTTCACAAAGTTTTTCAATACCCCTGTGAGTCATAAATCCTCTATAATCACACCCTTTTATTGTTTCACCATCAACATATACTGCAAAATGCTCTGGCTCATGAAGCGCAGTATGAAAAGGCCCTACTGGAATAATGGAACAGCCTTCAGGGCACTCATCCAGCTGATAGGCCACATCCTCTGCTGAAGGAGGAACAAGATTATAGGGAACCTCTTTACGCATGGGGTATATCCCATCAGGCCAGTCATCAGCCAGAATAAGTTTTTTTGGCTTAGGATGATCTGTAAATGTCATGCCAAGCAGATCCCTGAATTCCCTTTCAGTCCAGCCTGCTCCTGGTATATCCGGTGTAATAGAATCAAGAACCGGGTTGTCTCCTGGCACTGCTGTTCTTAGCAATACTATAAGGTCATCATTATCAAAGCCAAAGGCATGATTCATCCCTATGTTTCCGTCACGGCTAATATTGTCATAACCAGTACCCACAAGGTATCTGCCACCCAGCTTTACCATTTCGTTAGATGCATCCCTGATTATTTCAGGTTTAATATCAATGAAAAGCCTTGTGCTTAATGGAGACTCATCTCCCAGAACATCACTGCCAAATTTTTCTTTTATTGCTTTTTTAATTTTTTCCAATGAATTCATAATTAACCTCTAAGCCCTTTTATTGA
>CAYTLM010000365.1:0-1286 GCA_964438485.1 uncultured Leptospirales bacterium
GAGAATTTTTGCACTTTTTTAACACATTTACAAACATTTTGCCTCCAAATTTTAACAGAAATAATAATTTCCGCGATTTATTTTTTTGAGTGATGTCATTCCTGCGCATGCAGGAATCTAATAACCTTGATTTTTCCATGAGATTCCGGCATTCTACCCCAAAGACACTTCTTCGCTTTGCTCAGGGCACGCACGCTACAGCCGGAATAACAAACTATGACCCCTAAAATTCTACTACTACCGGATTATTCCGCTTTTCGCTTTTACTCAATAAAAATTATATTTACAAAAAAGTTGTAAATGTTTATTAAATTAAACTCTAAAAGTCAAGAAAAAAATTTAAGTGTGTGCCTTTTTAGCAGAAAAATTTTAACCATTCACCATGCTCTGACCCCATAGACCTAACCCTCTTCTTCAAGACCTAACCCTCTTCTTCAAGACCTCACCCTCCTAACCTCCCTCTCCTCAATGAGAGGGAGGAATTGTATCATAAAATTTCATATTACACTTTCAACTTTTAGATTCATGAAACTCAAAAATCCAATACTTACAAAAAATCAATGCTCTAATTCCCCATCTCCACTGTGGAGAGGGGGCCAGGGGGTGAGGTCTAAAAAAACTTATTCCGCCGGGGGTTTGATGATTTGATTGTGCAGGGTCAGAGCCCCATTCTTACGAGTACCGACGTATCGAGGTAACCATGCTCTGACCCCATGCGGCAAAAAAATATTTACTTGAAATAAATTTCAACCTCTTACACTTTTGCATTCATGAACGAGCATGACAAACTTTTCAAGGAAATCCAAAGCATCAAGGAAAACGCCATTGACCTTATAGAGTCAACCTTTCCAGAGCATGTGCTTGCCCAGCTAAACCTCCCTTCCATGGAACTTGATAATAACAGCTATGTTGACAAAAAACTAAAAGAGTATTACACAGATCTTGTTTACAACTGCAAAACCCGTAAAGGTCCGGAGCTTAAAATATCCCTTTTGTTTGAGCATAAAAGCTATAAGCCTGAAAATGAGTATCTCCAGCTTTTAAGATACCTTGTAAATATATGGTCATACCAAGAGAAAAACCGGGAACCCTTAACACTGATAATTCCTGTTATTTTTTATCATGGAAAGGAAAAATGGGAAACACGCCCCTTTTCTGAATTTTTTTCAGGATACAGTGAATCTATCCATGATTTTATTCCCGGATTTAAGTATATTCTGGCAGATATTACCGCCTATGATGATGAAACAATACAGAATGAGCTGTTTAAACGAGAATTTAACCGT
>CAYTLM010000366.1:0-1275 GCA_964438485.1 uncultured Leptospirales bacterium
GGCTCTGACCCCTGTATTTCACAGTAGAGGCTCTGACCCCCTGGTATAAAACTTTTAATTTTATTCTTTTGCTATTTCTTTCATTTTAAGTTGACATTGAATTTATTTTAATATACATTATAAACTGTTTTGTAGCATCTCGCTTATAAAAATAAAAAAAATCAAAAATCGCACAAGCAGTGTGAAAATATTTCATTGAACTGTGGTATTTCTAAAATGGAAATTTTATGCGTAAAAAATTTATGGAGGAGAGTTTAAATGAAAAAGGGTTTTATTATAGCATTAACAATAATGCTTACAGGACTGGTTGCCTGTAAAAATGAGGAGTCAGGAATATCAAAGCTGCCAAAAGGTGAGGGTCCTATTAAGTATGCCAGAGTAGCATTATCAGTTTATAAAGAAGAAGGCCTTAGCACATGGGGATCAAATCTTTCTAAAACAGAGCCTGTGGTTGTTCTTGAAACTATGAAGGTTAAAATCAAGGGAACTGACACTGAAGTAGCAAAGGTTAAGCTTTCAGATGGGAATATATTTTTTTTGAATAATAATTATTTAGCTGATCAACCTGTTGTTTTTCTTGAAGATACCAGAGCCTATGTGAGAAACAATGAGTCCAGCAGGGTATATGCTATAATTCCAAGAGGTACAATTGGATTTATTCTTCAGGAGCTGGGAGAATGGGTGCAGATATACGCAGGTCAGATTGATGGCAAGTGGGTTACACAGCAATGGGTAAATGGTGGCTATACTGTAGATGAGTCAAAGATTAGGGAAGCCAGGAATTATGAGGAAGCTATTGCGGTTTTGAAGAACAGCTCTTCTAAGCAGGACAGGATATCCCAGTCTCTTGCAATATTAAAGGATCTTTCATCATCAACAGGGATGTTCGCTGATATGGCTAGTGAATATCTGGAAAGCTATGCAGCAAAAGATTCTGATTATTCAGAGGAAAATGATGATGCCAGCACTGGTGATTCTTCTGATATGGTAAAAGTCGAGGCTGATAAGGGTCTTACAATGAGAGAAGAGCCTGGTGTATCTTCAAAGGCAGTTGTAGTAGTTCCTAATGGCAGTACTGTTAAAATTCTAAAAAAAGGTGACAAAAGCGAAACCATTGGTGATAAAACTTCTTCGTGGTTTGAGGTTGAATGGAATGGTAAAAAAGGCTGGGTTTTTGGCGGATTTTTGAGTTTATAACAGTTTTTTATTTTGCATGTTTTATCAGGCAGATGAAATCGCAGGATTATCATCTGCCCTGAAATATTTAGCTCTAAT
>CAYTLM010000367.1:0-1265 GCA_964438485.1 uncultured Leptospirales bacterium
CCGCTTTCCCCTGAACTATTATCCGAACCTCCACTATCATCACAGGCTGTAAAGGATAGACTAAATACAGAAAGTACTAATAGGAGAGAGAGAGAGAGAGAACTTTTTTGAATTTTTTAAACATTTTTAGCTCCTAACACAGATCAAATCCCCTGAAATATAACAGGGAATTTTACACTTTTTTATAATTTTTTGATTTTAGTTTTTACCAGATAGGTTGCATCATGAAGTTATTATTTGTATATGAGGTATAGATAATAAAAAAAGTTCTATGAGTCAAGTTAAAACGGCAAAAAATTTTATTTTTTTGTAAATGAAGGATGTTCTGAAATAAGGGGTCAGAGCATCCTTTCCCGCCTTCTTCTCGATACAGCTCTGCGAGCCACTCGAAGTACGGCGGATCAACGGTTACCGAGTGCCGGCATAGCCGGTGTATCGAGGTAACCTCTGCACCCTCTAAAAAATATTTACTTGAAATAAATTTCAACCTCTTACACTTTTGCTTTCATGAACGAACATGACAAACTTTTTAAAGAAATCCAAAGCATTAAGGAAAACGCCATTGACCTTATAGAGTCAACCTTTCCAGAGCATGTGCTTGCCCAGCTAAACCTCCCATCCATGGAGCTTGACAACAACAGCTATGTTGACAAAAAATTAAAAGAATATTACACAGACCTTGTTTACAACTGCAAAACCCGTAAAGGCCCGGAGCTTAAAATATCCCTCTTGTTTGAGCATAAAAGCTATAAGCCTGAAAATGAGTATCTTCAGCTTTTAAGATACCTTTTGAATATATGGTCATATCAGGAGAAAAACAGGGAGCCCCTAACATTGATAATTCCTGTCATTTTTTATCATGGAAAGGAAAAATGGGAAATACGCCCCTTTTCTGAATTTTTTTCAGAATACAGTGAAACTATCCATGATTTTATTCCCGAATTTAAGTATATTTTAGCAGATATTACTGCCTATGATGATGAAACAATACAGAATGAGCTGTTTAAACGAGAATTTAACCGTGCACTTGCTTTGATTTTTAAATATATTCACAATGAAGAGTTGCTTCTTGATAAATTATTTGATATATTTAAGGAGTTAAAAGAATATATTGACAATGAAGAAGAAGAGGAGAGAATAATTTCATTTATCGCATATATAATGAAATTAACAGAAATTACACCTGAAAAATTAAATGATATATTAAGTCGTATTTCTTATAGAGGAGGTGATGTAGTAATGACAACAGCAATGAAATTAAGAGA
>CAYTLM010000368.1:0-1259 GCA_964438485.1 uncultured Leptospirales bacterium
GGTGTTTTTCACCAAATTCAAGTATTCGTCTTTTAGTGATAATTCTCATGATTAAGAATATCTCTAATTGAGATTTTAGTCAACTGTTTTTAAAAAATTTAAAAAAATAAAAATCTGGAGTGTGCCCTATATGTCAGCATAGTTGTTGACATTAACCGCGTCTTTGTTAATATTAAGCGTACACGCAGTGCCATTTATGCAAACATTGGCAGTAACCGCAAGATAAGCAAGCAATAAACAACATCGCAAAAACAAGAGGAGTATGAAAAAATCAAATATGATGCAGCAAAATTTAAAAGATTTCTTACTATATAAAATTTCAGCCCCTTTACCAACAACTGTTAAAATTGTGGAGGGGTCAATCCCTATTGTATTTTTTGGAAATGTTGAAAAGGCTAAAATAGCAACTTTAAGCCTTAATCCTAGTAATATAGAATTTGAACATAATGGGAAAAGACGTTGCATTGATAGAAAACAATTAGGAGTTTCAGACAACCAAAAATTGACAAGGAAACAGGCAGAGAGTGTGTATCAATCTCTGCTAATATTTTTCAAAGTAAATCCATATAAAAGATGGTTTAATCCCATGAATAAATTATTCCAAAATAAAGGCTATGAATACTATAATGACAAAATTGTTCATTTAGATATTTCACCTTGGGCAACTTCTGACAAATGGAATAATTTGAGTCAAGAGGCGAAAAACTCAATAATTGACACAACAATTATAAAAAATGTAATAGAAAAGCGTAAAATTAAAAAGTTGTTTATAAACGGGAAAACCGCTTTCAAAGTCTTTTGTACGACATTGAATATAGCAACAAATGAAATTACTGAAAAAGTGTTTGAATATCATACTAAGAATGGCAACAAAAGAAGGTTTATAACTTATGAAACAGAAATCTTTGAATGCAAAATTATTGCTTGGAACTTATACATCCATCAGGGCTGCCCGCATGATTTAATAAAAGAAATTAATAGCTATCTGTAATTAAGGAGGTAGACACTAAAATGACAAAACGCACGACAGACAAAACACGGAAAAGATAGCAGGTTTCACCGGAAAAGAGAGTGTCAGATTTTTTGTGTAAATAGCCTTTGATCCAGTTCAAAATTTCACTCTCCCATCGAAATGAATAGCAAACTGATTTAGAGCTTTACCCCAGTCTCTAACAGGCATTGTCCATTTTCTTGAAGCATTTTTAAGAGCCATATATAGTACTTTATATATCGAATCATCAGTAGGGAAAGCCGACCTT
>CAYTLM010000369.1:0-1257 GCA_964438485.1 uncultured Leptospirales bacterium
GTTCCCACAATTGAGCCTTCAAATAGAACCATTATTCTGTCGCATAAACTAAGGAGAATACTCAGGTCTTCTCCAACATAGAGTATTCCCACGCCCTTTTTCTTTTGTCTGTTAAGCTCGTCATATATAAGATGGGCTGAGCCTATATCAAGACCCCTGGTAGGATAGGCAGTAACGAGAAAGTCCGGATCTGCGTCTATTTCTCTTCCAAGGAGTACCTTTTGTATATTTCCCCCTGAAAGCTGGTTAACAGGATGGTAAATGCCGGGAGTATGCACATTGAGCATTTTAATTATATGTTCAGCTCTTTCTTTTGCCGGATTTCTATCAAGAAAGAGGGTTTTTTGCAAATAGTAGTCTTTTAGTATAACATTGTCCACCATGTTCATGGATGGCACAAGACCCATGCCCAGACGATCTTCAGGGATAAAGCTTATTCTAAGGCCTCTTTCAAATATTTTTCTTGGGGAAAGTCCAACAATGTTTTCACCCTTAAAAAGTATTTTCCCCTTTCTTATTTTTTCAAGTCCCTGAATGCTTTCGCAAAGCTCCTTTTGTCCGCTCCCTGCAATCCCTGCAATTCCAAGTATTTCACCTGCTCGTACGTCAAAGGAAATTTCATTTAACTTTTTTCGTCCTTCATTATCCACTACTGTTAAGCCCATAACCTGGAGCATTGTACGGTCATGCTCAACAGGGGGGCGCTCAATCTCCAGTGTAACAGAACGACCCACCATCATATTAGTAAGTTCTTTTAAATCAGTATTTGCAGTTTCTACTGTTCCTGCAACCTGGCCGCCACGAAGAACAGATACGCGGTCACTAATTTCCATGACTTCATTGAGCTTGTGTGTAATGATAATTACTGCACAGCCTTCATCTTTCATTTTTTTGAGAATTTCAAAAAGCCTGTCACTTTCCTGTGGGGTTAAAACAGCTGTGGGCTCGTCAAGAATAAGGATATTTGCTCCCCTGTAGAGAACTTTTAAAATTTCAACAGCCTGTTTTTCACCTACAGACATGTCATATACTTTTTTGCCAGGGTTTATTTTAAATCCGTATTTTTTGGAAATATCAGTGATGGTTTTCCTTAATTTTTTTCTATTTATAAAAAAGCTCTGTTTTTGACCTATAATTATATTTTCTGCTGCAGTCATTACATCAATGAGTTTGAAGTGCTGATGTATCATTCCTATGCCTGCATGGATTGAATCAGCAGGGGAGGCAAAGCGAAGTTTTTCTCCATGAACATAAATT
>CAYTLM010000370.1:0-1249 GCA_964438485.1 uncultured Leptospirales bacterium
TCATGCTCGTTCATGAATGCAAAAATGTAAGAGGTTGAAATTTATTTCAAGTAAATATTTTTTAGGGGTGCAGATGGTGCTCTGACCCCGCAGACCCCATCTCCCTAACCCTCTTCCCCTCAAGGAGAAGAGGGAATTGTGACATGAATTTTCTGTACATATTAAATTTTTAATTCTACGCTATCAAAAGTTTAGTGCAAAATCTGAAATTTTATGATACAAAGCCCTCTGCTGTCACGATGACAGCGTGCCAGCTCGGTACAGGATGTACAAAAACGGCTGGCTTACATGTGGAGATGGGAAATTAGAGCATTGATTTTTTGTAAGTATTGAATTTTTAGTTTTATGAATCTGGAATTTATGATTCACAGCCCTCTCCATGTGGAGAGGGCGCGGCAGTGCCGGGGTGAGGTCTGGAAGGTTACCTCGATACACCGGCTTTGTCGGCACTCGGTAACCGTTAATAATAGGCTCTGACCCCATGTATTCAATTTACCAAACCCCTGACGGAAGGAATTTTTTTTGACCTCACCCCCTGGCCCCCTCTCCACAGTGGAGAAGGGGAATTAGAGCATTGATTTTTTGTAAGTATTGGATTTTTGAGTTTCATGAATCTAAAAGTTGAAAGTGTAATATGAAATTTTATGATACTATTCCTCCCTCTCATTGAGGAGAGGGAGGTTAGGAGGGAGAGGTCTCAAAAGAGGGTTAGGGAGATGGGGTCAGAGCATGGTTAAAAATTTTCCGCTAAAAAGGCACACACTTAAATTTTTTTCTTGACTTTTAGAGTTTAATTTAATAAACATTTACAACTTTTTTGTAAATATAATTTTTATTGAGTAAAAGCGAAAAGCGGAATAATCCGGTAGTAGTAGAATTTTAGGGGTCATAGTTTGTTATTCCGGCTGTAGCGTGCGTGCCCTGAGCAAAGCGAAGAAGTGTCTTTGGGGTAGAATGCCGGAATCTCATGGAAAGAATCCGGCTCTGTTATTTCGGCTGTAGCGTGCGTGCCCTGAGCAAAGCGAAGAAGTGTCCTTGGGGTAGAATGCCGGAATCTCATGAAGAGAATCAAGGTTGTTAGATTCCTGCATGCGCGGGAATGACATCACCCACAAAAATAAATCGCGGAAATTATTATTTCTATTAAAATTTGGAGGCAAAATGTTTGTAAATGTGTTAAAAAAGTGCAAAAATTCTCTCTCTCTCTCTCTCTCTCTCTCTCTCTCTCTCTCTCTTATTAATATTTTCT
>CAYTLM010000371.1:0-1246 GCA_964438485.1 uncultured Leptospirales bacterium
TATATGGATGGAATCTTACAGGAATGATGGTAATTATCAGATGGGATGATTTCCCTATTACACTTAATACAGGCAAGGCTATCTTTTTTCACTGGTTCATAATACTGCTTCTTGCTCCAACAGCAAAATTTTATCCCCCTGCTGCAATACCTGCAATTGCAGCATATATTATTTTCCTGATATTTTTCTTCTTTTCCGGCAAAAAAGTTAAAAAGCTTGTGTAATCTCCTGTCATTCCGGCCGAGTGAATACGAAGGTAAGCATTATAGAAACATCCTGTTTCGTGCTTACAGGCAGCCATCGTGGCTGCACTGCTGGAATCTCATATAGATAAATCCTGAATGGATTGATTTATATAAAACTATAGTATAAGATTCCTGCATGCGCAGGAATGACAATATTAAAAAAAGTTAAAAAGCTTGTGTAACTGCAAAAATAAATTCACCCTCACCTTCTATTCCAGGGAGCATGCCCAGATAAAATTGAGGGGCAGATTCAATGCTGGAAATTTCATTTCTATATACATTATATGAAGGCTTTAAAAACCAGGCAAATGCAATATCAGCTGCTTTTACACCAGCTAATATTGAAAACAGAGCTTTTCTTTTTGTACCACCATCTGAATACAAGCCATAGCCCAAAAGGGACATTTCAGCAGCATAAAAACCATATCCTGCTCCCCTGTATCCTTTATAAAAAAGCCCCCCACCTGGCACAAATAGAGAAATAACAGCTGATGCACTGTTTATTTCGTCAAACATGGGAGGCAAAATATTTTGAATATGACACTGATATGCCATTTGATTTAAAAAAGACATTGTATAGGTTAAAGGAATTGATGCCCATAAAAATATATGCAGTCTCTGCATTCCAGCGGTTTTATCACTGTCCCTTATCCATGGGAAAAAATTAACATCAAAATTTGTCATAAGACCGGGAAGAGTGAGGTGCCCAAAAACAAGCCCTGCTGACAGAGCAATACCAGGCCAGTCAGGTTTGGTATTTTTAATCCCCAGATATTCAAGAGAAAGGTATGAGCCATAACCAGGAAGCAAAAGGCTTGCACCCGGATTTATTATACATGTGCTGTAAACCAGCTCCTTTGCACTGCTCCCCCTTTTGTTCAGCTCTTCATCTGTACCGAATTTTTTTACAATATTGCTTTGAATACTTTTTTCTGTTTCAATTATAAGGTTTGAAAAATCAGGGGTAATTTCAAAAACAATCCTGTTCCCTGGTGATATAT
>CAYTLM010000372.1:0-1246 GCA_964438485.1 uncultured Leptospirales bacterium
AACTCCATCTTCAAGAAGATAATATATTTTATTTTCAAGTTCTTCACTTACAGTTGCAGCAGGTTCAACAATTTTCTTTTTGTTTTCATAGCCAAAAAGTCCAAGCTGACAGTGAGAAATTTTTATTTTTTCTAAAGTTACACACTGGCCAAGGATATCAGGGAAAATTGTATATTCCTTCACTATTTTAAATAATTCAGTACAGGAAATAGTTCCATCTTTGCTTCTTTCTTTTACAAGCTGCTGCATATTGATATTTGCACATTCTTTACTCATTTTGTTTTCCTTTTTTAAACTCTATTATTTTTGCATCTGCCCATAATCTTTCAAGATTATAATAGGATCGTGCATCCTCTGAAAATATATGAACTAGCAATTCACCCATATCCAGGATAATCCACTCTGAATCATAATCAGGCTTCCCTGCTTCCCGAAACCCCTTTGTATGAAAAAATTTAACAGTGTCTCGTGCCAGGGATTTACAATGGATATGGGAATTTCCAGTTACAATAATAAAAAAACTAAGAAAAGTGTTTACTTCCTGCAGATCAATAAATAGCGGAAATAGACCCTTTTTTTGATCCATAAATTCAAGGCATTTACGTCCCACATCATAAATTTCATCAATGCTTTTAACTGCTTTTACTTTCACCTGGCATAATCCTCACCAATTATTATCAGCAGATTATTTAACTGTGTACTGTCATTAACAAAATAAATATTATTCATTCCTGTATTTTTTGATACACTCCCTGCTGCAAAAAAATCTGATTTTCTGCAAATTATAACTGACTCTGTCATTGGAGGATAGGCAGAAGTGCCAAACTCCACAACATTAAAACCATCTTTTATCAGAGAGTTTCGAAGCTGCCTTGCCAGACCCGGAACAGAAGTTCCATTGAGAATCTTAATCTTAATATCTGAAGCAGGGGAATTTTCTACTGCTATAGGTGTAAGAAATTCCTGCTGGTATGATTTCAAGCTTATTTCATCTACCTGATAATAGCTATTAATATATCCACCAGGCATTAGGGATGAATAAAACTGGCCAGTATCTTTAAGGCAGCTAGCTATGGAGAATATTTCTCTGGGCAGCATATTGGTTTTTATACTTTTAAAAACTTCACTGATAAAATCAGAATTTTTATATAAGGGCCAAAGCTTTTTATCATGATAAAGACTTAATATAATATCCAGAATTCTGTCATACTTAATAAATATGGAATTATCTTTTGTGCAGTTTATA
>CAYTLM010000373.1:0-1235 GCA_964438485.1 uncultured Leptospirales bacterium
CACATGAAGTGATTGGCAGGTATAAATCAGCAAAGGTTATGTTAAAGCCTGCTGCTCCTGGTACAGGTATAATTGCCGGTGCTTCAGTAAGAGCTGTTATAGAGAGATCAGGAATATCTGATATTCTTACTAAAGCCCAGGGTTCAAGAAATCCCATCAATGTTGTAAAAGCTACTCTTGATGGTTTAAAGCAGCTTAGAAATCTGCGTGAAACAGCCCAGGCAAGAGAAGTTACTATCTCTAAACTTTGGGAGTAATAAAAATGGCTAAGAAATTGATTGTAAAACAGAAAAGAAGCAGCATTGGAGCTCTTCCCAAGCAGAGAGATACTCTTGTTGCACTTGGACTTAGGAAGATTAATGCTGAGCGTGAGCATGACAATAATCCTGTTATACGCGGGATGATAGATAAAGTTAAACATCTCGTTGAAGTTAAAGAAATTAATTCATAAACTGCAGAGAGTAAAAGAATGGAACAATATACTATAAAGAAACCTGATTCAATAAAAAGGCGTAAAAGGGTTGGCATAGGTCCATCATCTGGACATGGTAAAACCTCCTGTCGTGGACATAAGGGCCAGATGAGCCGATCAGGGAGTACTGTAAAGCCCTGGTTTGAGGGAGGGCAAATGCCGCTCCAGAGGCGTGTGCCTAAAAGGGGATTTAATAATATCTTCAAAAAAGAATACCAGCTTGTAAATGTATCTCAGCTGGAAAAGCTTAATGCATCTGAAGTTACACCAGAAGTTTTGAAAAAGGCCGGGTTGATAGATAAAGCTGCAAAACCTGTAAAAATATTGGGTGATGGCGATTTGAAAATTGCTGTTAAAGTGTTTGCAGATGCTTTTTCAGCAGCAGCTATGACTAAAATCAAGGCTGCAGGCGGAGAAGCTTCTTTTAGGGCTGAAGCATAAAATTAAAGATATGGACAGGATTATTTAATGTCAAATGCGCTTGTAAATATATTTAAGATAGCTGATTTGAGAAGAAGGGTACTGTTTACCCTTTTCGTTTTAGTTGTATATAGAATTGGAGCGCATATTCCTATACCTGGAATAAATGTTGAGGCTTTAAAAGATTATTTTGTTGAAGCTGAAACAGCAGGTCTGCTCGATTTTTTTGATCTCTTTGCAGGCGGTGCATTGAAACGCTTTACAATCTTTGCTCTTGGTATTATGCCATATATATCCGCATCAATTATTATTGATCTGCTTAAAGTTGTTATTCCCCATCTTG
>CAYTLM010000374.1:0-1231 GCA_964438485.1 uncultured Leptospirales bacterium
GCGACTTTTCAATTTTTTACAGAACAAATGCCCAATCCAGGGTTTTTGAAGATCTTCTCCGCAGAGAGAGCATACCATACAAGCTCATTGGCGGACTCAAGTTTTACGATAGAAAGGAAATTAAGGATATACTGGCCTATATAAAATTTCTTGTTAATCCTGCTGACTCTGTTGCTCTTTCCAGAATAATCAACACACCTGCCAGAGGTATAGGAAACACAAGCCAGGACAGAATATCTGAACTTTCAGCAGAACTTGGGGTATCAGAATGGAAGGTCATTGATGATGAGCTCCTTACAGGACGAGTGCCCAAAAATCTTGTAGAGTTTAAAAAAATTATAAATAAACTTATGAAGGATATGCCAAGGGTGCCCAAGACTATGGCTTTATCAGAATTTGTTAAACACCTAACAGAGATTAGCGGGTACAGACACAGCCTTCTTGAAGATAAGAGCCTGGAAAGCAAAATGCGTTTAGACAATATTGATGAACTTATAAATGGTATTTACGACTATGAGCAGCACAATCCTGAGGCAACACCGGCCCAGTATATACAGGATATTTCCCTTTTAACATCTGCTGAAAACCCTGAAGGGGAGCTGGAAGAAAAGGATAATTCAGTAACACTTATGACAGTTCACAATGCAAAGGGTCTGGAGTTTCCTGTTGTATTTTTAACAGGCCTTGAAGAAAATACCTTCCCTCACAAGTTTTCCATAGACACAGAGGAAGGAATTGAGGAAGAGAGGCGCCTCTGCTATGTGGGAATAACAAGAGCAAAAGACAGAATTTACCTCATAAGTGCTGATGTGAGAAGAAGCTTTGCTGGTGTGGACTACAAGATACCATCCAGATTTATTGATGAAATTCCACCTGCCTATTTACAGATTCACAATCTCACTTTTGTTAGCAACCATAGAGATTCTGTAAAAGAATATGAACCTCAAGCAAAGACCTGGCAGGGTAAATCACAGTGGAGAGAAAAAACCGGCACATCATCTGCTTTTGCAAAAAAGAATACAGATGAAGTAATTCGTAGAATACCTGTTGCAGAGGATGGATCTAATGGCTCAAGCTTCATGGTTCAGGAAAGGGTTATGCACCCCAGATTTGGGCCAGGCCGCATTGTTAAAATTGAAGGATCAGGAGATAATATTAAGCTTACAATAAGCTTTGGCTTAACCCGAAAGGTTTTTATGGAAAAGTACACACCCCTTGAAAAAATGAATTA
>CAYTLM010000375.1:0-1230 GCA_964438485.1 uncultured Leptospirales bacterium
TATCAGGAATTAGCTCTAAACCTCTTGCCTGAGCCCAATCTGTAATATTTTCATGCGTAAGCGTTTTTACATGACCGCTTTTTTTTACATCAATCATTTCACTAATAGAATTTATTATTACAATGCTTTCTATGCCTTGTGAATAGCTATTGCCCACAGGTGCTAAAAGCAGAAAACACAGCAGGAACCTGATTAAAATTTTAAATTTTACTGAAATCATATAAATTTCTTTAAATAATTATTATATACTAATCCAGGTATTTTTAAGAGAAGAAACTTCCAGACTGCTTAGACTGCTTATCAAGCCACAAAAGCTTGATAAGCAGCAGCAATCCCTAAAATTATTTTATCAGCTGCATTACCTTATCAGCATTAAGATTGGAAAAATTTTCAGCATTTACCTCGCTTTCCCGGAATATATTATTTATATCAGCTAAAAGGTTTTCCGGCTTTTTACTGCCAGCCAAATCAGAGGCAATAATATTATCAACCTCAACCTGTACTCTGGTTAGTCTGCTAATATCATTGTTGATCATTGCAGTAACATCTTTTCTCCCAGCTGCTACACTTTCACGGGAAACAGTTTCCGCAAGATATTCTTTAAGTACCTGAGATCCTTCAAAAGTAGTGTTTTTAAGAATTTCTTCGGATTTTTCACCAAAAGAACCAGTTTTCTGAATAAGGTCAAGGCCGTCCCTCATTATCTGGTTTCTTGAAATCGATGTTTGAATATCCTTAACTTCTTTTTCAATGGATTCTATTCTTGAGTTTACTTTTTTTGTAATATCAAGAGAATCAGTTTTCATCTCCCTGGTGATTTTATCAGGGGATGCTTCATCCAGCTTTTTTTGATTATTAATTTTCTGGGCTGATCCCAGCAGGCTGTCTGCAGATATCTTCATTTTACACCCTCCATTGTGTTTATATATTTATGTACACAATACTCCTTATTACAATCTATATATCAAATAAATATTTGTCAATAAATTCATTAATAATTATGAACCTGCTCTGACCCCTACCATGTAAGTATTCCAATCATTCCATTATTTATTCAGTCTATAAAAGCTGGTGAAACTTTTTACTCAAAATATAACTCTATCGCCTGGCCATCAAGACCTCCCTCCCCGACCCCCTCTCCACAATGGAGATGGGGAGAGAAACATAAATTACAGTTTACGCATGAAACTTTCAAGTTTATGAAATTAATAATCCAATACCTACAAAAAA
>CAYTLM010000376.1:0-1227 GCA_964438485.1 uncultured Leptospirales bacterium
TAGGGAATAAATCTATAAAGTTAATTGTTCTGATAAGTTTTTCTTCATTGTTAAGGAATTCCTTTATTTTGGAAACATCCATGTTTATGAGAATGTTGCTTACTGTTGTGTTTATTTCTCTTAGCCATGAGTTTTCAAAATTCATTCCAGGAGCTAAGTTTAGAATATCAAAAATCCAGTTTAAGGACTGGTGATCGTTAAAATTTCGGATATTTTTTTCTATATGCAAAAGAACAAAGGTTGTTTCTTCCCTGTTTTGCGGTTCTCTGTTTTTCCAGATCGATGAAAGGTTAAACTTTTTTGCATAGGATGGAAGGGTGCAGATTGTATCATTTATTTCAAATTCGCTCTCTTTATTTGCTTTAAAAAGGTTTGGTATTTGGCTTTCGCTGTATCTGAGGCCAAGTATGGCTGCTGATTTAATAAACCTGTGAGGCGAGTCCTTATAGGCTCTGGCAAAAAAATCTGATGGGGTTTCTTCTGCAAGATGTACAAGTGCTTTAATTATTGGTTTTTGGAGAAGAGTGAGTTCATCATATTCCTCAATTAAGAGGTTGATAAGTTTGTAGATTTTTTTGGTTTTTATTATAATAACATCATCGTGAAAAAGGGGTCTGTTTTTTATATTTTTAATATATTGATTGATGTTGTTAAAGGACTCCAGATAAAGATAAAGCCGTGAATAGAGATCGTCGATTATGTAATCTTTTATGTTTGCCTCATAATCGGTATTTTCGTGAAATTCGTATATTATCTGATCAAGGATTTCAACAAAGTTTATTTCTACTTCATCTATGAGGTTAAGGCTGCCAGGGGTAATAAATTCGCCAAAATCTTTTGTTGTATGTTGAGCAATATTTTTTAAAGATTCACTTCGTGAAGTAGTTGATTTTAATATATTATAATATATTTCTACTATATTTGTAATTGGAAATGAATTTTTTTCGATCATTTATTTTTTTAAGAGTATAATTTTTATTATATGCATATATAAGTTAAGATTTTTCTATACTATATAAATGTCCAGAATTTTTTGCATTTTATATAAAAATCAGTGATTATTGCTGTATAATTATTAATTAAAGTAATTTGAAAAATATTTGACATTACCTGTTTTTTTTATAAATTTTTTATATAGCTGATAATTTGAAAATTATCGCTATTTGACAAGCCATATCTATGAAAATAATTGAAGCTATAAATAATAACTATAATCTGTTTAAGAAA
>CAYTLM010000377.1:0-1219 GCA_964438485.1 uncultured Leptospirales bacterium
TTTTTTTCAGATGACTTGAAATGGATTGTTCTTTGAAAACTGGGTAGTAGAAGTAAAAAACAGCAAAGACGTTAATTTAATGAATTAGAAACTAACAAACTAATGATAAACTATCATGGAGAGTTTGATTCTGGCTCAGAACTAACGCTGGCGGCGCGTCTTAAACATGCAAGTCGAACGGTATTCCTTGAGCTTGCTTAGGGAAGAGAGTGGCGAACGGGTGAGTAACACGTGAATAATCTGCCTTTGGGTTCGGGATAACTGTCCGAAAGGATAGCTAATACCGGATAAGATGGTAGCTGCACAGGCAGCAGCCATTAAAGATGGGGACCGCAAGGCCTATCGCCTGAAGATGAGTTCGCGGCTGATTAGCTAGTTGGTATGGTAAAGGCTTACCAAGGCAACGATCAGTAGCCGGCCTGAGAGGGTGAACGGCCACATTGGGACTGAGATACGGCCCAGACTCCTACGGGAGGCAGCAGTTGAGAATCTTGCACAATGGGGGCAACCCTGATGCAGCGACGCCGCGTGGATGATGAAGGCCTTCGGGTTGTAAAGTCCGATAAGCAGGGAAGAATAAGTGAGGGGTAATATTCCTCATGATGACGGTACCTGCCTAAAGCCCCGGCTAACTACGTGCCAGCAGCCGCGGTAATACGTATGGGGCGAGCGTTGTTCGGAATTATTGGGTGTAAAGGGCGTCTAGGCGGGAGATTAAGTTAGATGTGAAAGGCGTGGGCTTAACCCGCGAATTGCATCTAAAACTGGTTTTCTTGAGTTCGGGAGAGGAGAGCGGAATTCTTGGTGTAGCGGTGAAATGCGTAGATATCAAGAAGAACACCAGTGGCGAAGGCGGCTCTCTGGCCTAGAACTGACGCTGAAGCGCGAAAGCGTGGGTAGCGAACGGGATTAGATACCCCGGTAGTCCACGCCGTAAACGTTGTATACTAGGTGTTAGTGGCTTGACTACTAGTGCCGCAGCAAACGCATTAAGTATACCACCTGGGGAGTACGCCCGCAAGGGTGAAACTCAAAGAAATTGACGGGGGCCCGCACAAGCGGTGGAGCATGTGGTTTAATTCGATGATACGCGAAGAACCTTACCTGGGCTTGAACTGTGCTTGACAGGTGTAGAGATACGCTCTCCCTTCGGGGCAAGTACAGAGGTGCTGCATGGTTGTCGTCAGCTCGTGTCGTGAGATGTTGGGTTAAGTCCCGC
>CAYTLM010000378.1:0-1214 GCA_964438485.1 uncultured Leptospirales bacterium
CAAAAAAACCAGCATCAAATGCAATATCCATTGAAAAATCATCTACCAGCCTGAACGTATTGTTATAATCCATTGCCTCTTCTAAAAATAAGCCCTTATTCATGGTTCCATAAACCATGTCCCTGCCCCTGGCAAAATTTCCTCTTCCTCCAAAATAAACTCCAGGATAATTCCAGATTAAATTAAAAGCATCCCCAGAGACCCTTGAAAAGACCCGAGAAAAACCGTACTTCTCATTATAAAAATTTACTCCTTCACCTTCGTAGGGAACATCCTCTTCATTAACACTTATTCCCCTGAAATAATTGAGCTGAAACTGCTTTACATTTTTCAAAAACGATATGCTATTTAATCTAAAAGGGAAACGCATCCTGGAAGAAAAAAACGAACCAGCATCCTTTGAACGCAAAAAATTACCGCTGGAAGAAATAATTTTTTCATCATAATCTGAAAAAGAATCTGCCCTGTAATTAGCAATCAATGTAAACTCAGGAGCAAAAAAGAAAATTCCAGGCAAACCAAAAATAAGCTCAAAACCCTGCTTCTTTTCGAGGTACTTTTTATCCTTGCCTATAAATGGTATATTATACCCTCCACTTATTTCATCCTTTATCCCTGCATCTTCTGTCCTTTTATAGCCCTTTACCTCAACTACCTCTTCAGAAATATTTGTAAACTTTGGTTTTAAAAAAAAATATTCCCCCATATAATCAAGCTGTAACAAAAGTTCAGCTCTTTGCCTCCTGTCCTTTTCATCTCCTCCATACTCTTTATTAAGATCCTCCTGTGAAATAACATCAGAGTAACGGCTCGTAGAAAGATTAGAAAAGGACATATCCAGCATCATTCTTGCTGTTAGTATACCTCCAAAAAAGTCAGTAAACTTCTGATTATATGTGATTACAGGGGTGTGCACATTTCTGCTGCTCTCTTCAGTATATAAAGCATTGATAAGAGTTCTGCTCTTTGAATTATTGTAACTATCAACCCCATAGGAAAAAACAATAGAAGGCGAGTCAGGGTCAGAGCCCCTGTAATTTGTTAAAAAAAGAATTTTTTCATTTTCTGTATTTCCGGCTCTTTCATAGGATACCTTTTCATTTCTGCTATCGCTGATACCCTGTTCTTTTTTATAATCAATGGAGGTTCCCCAGTTTGGGAGTATTTTAAAAGAGGATGAAATTTCATGAGCTTTCTCCTTTGTTTCATCATCA
>CAYTLM010000379.1:0-1214 GCA_964438485.1 uncultured Leptospirales bacterium
ATAAGGATGGTTCTCTGAAAAGGCGTAAATTGGCTAACCATGTTTTTAAAGATGAAACTTTGGTTGAAAAGCTGAATGCCATTACCCATCCAGCCATACTTGATTTGGTTAAAAAACGTTCCAGCGGAAGTGGAATTTATATGGTAAATACTCCCCTTCTTTTTGAAGCAGGCTTTGATAAGTATATGGACTATAACATAGTTGTTATTGCTCTTTCAGATCAGGTTATTGAAAGGGGAATTAAAAGGGATAATATAAGCAGTGAAGAAATTAAAGAAAGGCTTAATCACCAAATTCCGCTAAATGAAAAAATGAAACTTGCCGATTATATAATTGATAATTCGGGTTCTTTTGAACAAACTAAAAGGCAGGTTACAGATTTATGGAAAATTTTCAGCCAAAACCAACAGGGGTAAAGGAGAAAAACCTATATGTAGTGCATCTTGATACTCCAAGAATAGTTATACTTGCTTCAATTATAATTGGTATTGTAACAGCATCCTTTTTGTTGGGAATGACTTTAACAAAGGATGATAAACCTGCAAGGGGTGGTTTTGCTTTTAATGATTATAACCTTGATGATAAAAACGGAATTGATATTTTTAGTAAAGAAGTACCGCCTTTATCTGATTTTGTCATGAATGATGGAAAGGAAGGGAATGATTTATCTGGAACAGGTTTGCAGGAAAGTCAGCTGAATTTTAAAGAGGATTCTACTGCTTTGGATATAGGCAGGAGTGCTATTATTGCAGATACAAAAACAGATAATTCAGATATATTAACTGGTGAAAATATTAAAGAAATTATTCCACCTGCAAAAAAAGAGACAAAGCCTGTAGAAAAAATTGCAAAAAAAACAAAAGTTGAGACAAAGAAAACACAAAAGCCTGCTAAAGCAATAGCAAAAAACAGTACTGCTATTAACACTGCCAGTCAGGTTAAAGAGGTTTCCCGGGATATAGACAGGAAAAAGCAGGAGGATGGATTTTCCATACAGGTGGCTTCCTATGATGTATTGTCAAGAGCAGAACAGGAAAAGCATCTGTTAAAATCAAAACGCTTTGATGCATATGTTGACAGTACAGTTGTTAATGGGAAAAATTATTACAGGGTAAGGGTAGGACCGCTTGCTTCAAAAGACAAGGCTTTTAGTCTGCTTCAGGAAATACAGAGTGATAATAGATATGCAGGCAGCTACCTTGTAAAGAATTAGA
>CAYTLM010000380.1:0-1202 GCA_964438485.1 uncultured Leptospirales bacterium
GGAATCTGTTAATGCTGCTATTGAAAATCGGGATATAAACGAAATTGAAAATGTCAATTTTGTTTGTGCAGATGCTGCTTCCTATGTTAAGGAGAATAGCACTTCCTTTGACACTTTGATTATTGATCCACCACGAAGCGGCATGGATCCTAAGATGATTCAGCATATTAAAGAAATGAAGCTGGATAAAATTATTTACATGTCGTGCAATCCTGCAACATGCAGGGATAATTTAAAGGAGCTTGAAGATTACAGGATAGAATCTTTTGAAGCCTATGATATGTTTCCCCAGACTCCCCATGTGGAAACCCTCGCTGTTTTAAGAAAAAAATAATTTATGTACACCTCCATAAAAGACAAGACCCTTGCCAGAAGGATCAAAAATCATGTTATAGGAAAGGATCATGTTTTTTTTGCAGTGGTTCAGCCCGGGTTTGAAAGCATTGCAGGGAGGGAGCTTTCAGGAATAGGCTTACATGTTTCTGATGATATAATTGAGGGTGGTGTTGAATTTACAGGCAGGGTTGATGACTGCTACAGGGCATGTATCATGTCCCGCACTGCTTCAAGAATTTTTATGAGGCTTGGAAGTTTCAGGTCAGGCAGGTTTGAACTTCTGGAAAAAGATATAGCTGCCTTTCCATGGGAACTTTATATTCCTTTTGGGGCGCAGATTGTGTTCCGTTCCTCAAGCCGAAAGTCGATGATTTATCACACAGGAAAACTGGAGGAGATTTTTTTGCGGGCAATTAAAAACAGGCTTAAAGATTTTCGCAAGGAAGATGTTCCTCTGGATGCATCTGCCCCTCCCTCCTGTTTAATTCATTTGAGAAATGATAGTGACAGATGTTATGCGAGCATTGATGCTTCAGGGGAATTTCTCTTTAAAAGGGGACAGCGGACTTTTGTTAGCAGGGCGCCTTTGCGCGAAAGCACTGCTGCTCTTATTCTTTTTGAAGCAGGTGTTGAAAGGTACAGCAGAATTATTGATCCCATGTGTGGAGCAGGCACATTCAGCATTGAGGCTGCAGGAATTATTACAGGTGCAGCAGCTGCTCCAGATAGGATTTTCCCTTTTTTTTCATGGCCTTGTTTTAAAGAGAGAAATTTTTTGCATATAAAAACTGATTTTGTTTTGCAGAGAGTATCTTTTGAAAAAATTGATAAGGAGATTGTAACATCAGATATTGATGAGAAATCCC
>CAYTLM010000381.1:0-1195 GCA_964438485.1 uncultured Leptospirales bacterium
TTGAAGCATATTCCAGGTATCCATCTGACTCTATTTTGAAGGCATCTCTGGAGGATTTTCTTGTTTTTAATGATTACAAAGCTGCTCATCCAGCCAGGGTTATGCTTGGCAGGGAGAATTTTGATCTTGCAACATCTTACATGAAGGAGAGTCTTCATGAAAATGTTATTTATTTTTTAAGGCGCTCTCTTTTGCTTAATCCTTTTAACAGAGAGGTTCGTGAGGAGCTTATCAGATATTATGATATTTTGAATTATAACAGGCTTTATATTGATGAAATTAAACAGCTTTTAAGCCACTATCCTGAAAATAAAATTCAGGACATGCTCAATGTTGCTATTATTAAAAGAAGGGACAGGCTTTATCATAGGGAAGGTTACTCTGCTGAACCTGTGCCGCGAAATGTTCCCTCCATACTTGTTCTTAATTTTAACACTGCAGGAAAAATAACAGAACACCCTGATGCAGGAAGGGTTGCAGCAAGAAATATTCATTTTGCACTGCAGCAGTATGGCAGAATGGATGTTGCTGGTTTAAGGGAGAGGGAGGAGCTTGCAGGTTCGCTTAAAAGCGGGGGCAATGATATTTTTGATACTATAAGGTATTTAAAGGAGGCTGTTTTAAAGGGCGGGCGAAAATATGACTATATTGTCTATGGTGAAATTTTTGAAAACGATAATTACATCAGCCTTGATTGCAAGGTTCTTGATTTGGAAAAAGGTTATATTATTACGGAATTTTCTGAGAATGCAAAGGGTAAGGGTAGCATAAACCATGTTGCAATGAATAGTGCCAGGAAAATTTTTAACACAATTCCATACAGTGGAAGGGTTTTGAAGATCAGGGACGATGGGATTGTTGTTAATCTTGGCCTTATGGATGGAGTTGAAGAAGGGTCTGATCTTGTTATATTCAGGAATGAGAGATCAAAAAGCACTGGAGATATAAGGCGGGTAAAAGAAATATTTCAGGTTAAGGAGGCTGATACCTATATTTGCTATGCTGAACCTGTAAGGAGGGAAGTATTAGGGGAGATTGATTCAACAGATACTGTTTATCCCCTTGAAAAGCGAAGAGCCAGGCGCCTGGACTGATTTTTATGACAGGGGAAAGAGAATTTTAGCGTATGTTTTTTTTACCCCGTCTGTGTTAACCACAAAATTTCTGTGAGTTATATTTATATTTTTTAAGAGAA
>CAYTLM010000382.1:0-1180 GCA_964438485.1 uncultured Leptospirales bacterium
TTTATGATCTATTTATAATTAATGAGAACGTCCTAATCTAAAACCAACAAAATAACCTTCCAGATGAGGTTCAATAGTTAATTTTGCTGAAGTAACAAGATTGAAAGAATTAAAATTCCAGGCACCTCCTCTCATTGTACGCCAATGAGGTTCACCAATATCACCTGCATAATAATCAAAACAATATTCAAAAACATTACCACTCATATCATATAATCCAAGTTTATTTGCACCCTGCAAACCTTTGCTTTTAACAACAGCCGTTGAATTAACACCTGTATCATAAAAATTACTGCCTATAAAATACACACCATAAACAGCCACTTTATCATTAGCAGCCTTACCGGGGTCACCTCCACCTGCAGAATTGTCATTATGACGAGCATCAGCACCACTTGCAACATCATGTTTTGTCCAGAAAATACCATTTGAAGGATTAGTAAAATCAATACTATTAATCGTTTTTTGAACTGTACATGTAACATCAGTCCCACGATAACGGGCAGCTAATTCCCATTCTTTATTAACCAATAACCGAAAACCGTTTGCAATATTATTACTCATTTCTGTATTACCATTAAAAGAAGCTTTTATATAAGGTTTGTCCTGGCTACCGTCTGTTTCATGCGCACTTGTGCTGGAATCTGTTGATATGCGTAATGGAGATTCATATTTTTCATCAGTATAATATACACATGTATAATTAGTATTATTTACGGCATTATACCATTCAGTAATAGCATTACAAAAAACAATAGCATCCCTCCAGGTTATAGAAGTAACAGGTTCCTGATTTAAAGAAGGATTTCCAACTATGCCATTATCACCTTCCCGACCTTGATAAGCAAAGGTATATTGACCCTCCCCATCTGCACCTCCAGTACCATTAACAGCCCAATCATATACCTTTTTCCATAACTCATAAGTAACCTCTGTTTCTCCAATCCAAAAAGCATTATCGACTGTAGCAGTATCAACATCTCCTTCACCTATAGGAAATGTTATATTACCATGAACAAAAACCATGTTAAAAGAAACACCATCAGCCGAATAAGCAACTTTATGGCCCATATCATGGTCATATGATGGTGTTGATCCCCCATCAGAACCTCCCGGAGGAGCAGAACCACCATCATCATTACTACCTGACCCGCCTTCTGATGAACCGCCTCCATCACAG
>CAYTLM010000383.1:0-1179 GCA_964438485.1 uncultured Leptospirales bacterium
CCCTTTCGGGATAATTGTTAACAACATAGGCTGCTGTAACACCAGCATTGTCCAGTCTCATGTCCAGGGCCTCATCTGCTGCAAAGGAAAAACCCCTTTTACTTTTATCAAAATGATAAGATGAAATTCCAAAGTCATAGAGAATATAATCCGGTTTTTCTGAACCCCTAAAATACTCATTCATGTTTGAAAAATTATCATTTACAAACTCAATGCGATCCCTGAAAGGCGAAAGCCTAAACTCTGCCTTTTCAAGAATAGTGCTGTCTCTTTCAAATCCCCTTATTTTCAATCCGGGGAAAACCTTCAAAAGTATTTCCGAATGTCCCCCTTCTCCGATTGTAGAATCAACAAGGAGACCCTCCCCCTTTTTCAAAGAACCAGCTATGATGTCAACAATTTCGCGCCACAAGATAGGCTTATGAATATAATCCTGATTGTAAAACTCATCCACACTCCGCGTATTTTCCCAATTATGTCTCATTAGGGCAGATCCCACCTAGATGCCCAGATCATCAGCAAAGGAATCAAGAAGTTCACCCTTAGGCCTGTAACCTTCATAGATCTCTTTTGACCAGATTTCTATTTTATTGTATAAACCAAGTATAATAACATCGCTTTTGATATTGGCATAGTTCAAAAGATAGGAGGGAATAACCATACGCCCCTGTTTATCCAGCTCACAATCAATTGCACCACCAACAAGAAACCGCACACTCATTCTATGTTTAGGGTCAGATTGCGACAGGGGCATAAGCTTCTTTTCCACAAAATCTTTCCAGTCATCCTCACGAAAGGCCATGACACACTTATCAAAGCCGTGAGTCAAAACAAGCCTGTCAACAATCGAGGATTCTCCAAATGCCTTTCTGAGCCTGGCAGGAATTGCTACCCTTCCTTTTTCATCAAGAACAGGAGAATATTCACCCATGAACATAATTTATTACCAAATTTACCCTGAATATGGAATACATCACCACTTTTCCCCACTTTTAACCTAAAGAGACATAATTGTCAAGGAGAAAAGGCTTTTTTAAGAAAAAATAATATTTTTTCTTGACTCATATACTATTCAATTATTTATTACATCCTGTTGCGCGGGTGTAGTTCAATGGTAGAACTTCAGCCTTCCAAGCTGATAGCGTGGGTTCGATTCCCATCACCCGCTCATAAAAAAAG
>CAYTLM010000384.1:0-1174 GCA_964438485.1 uncultured Leptospirales bacterium
TACTAAATCATGATAATCCTTTAATCCCTATAATCATGATTCAAAGATTATGCTTACTGAAATTTTTATTTTTCACACAACTCTCTACTCAGATTCAAGAGACCTAACAATAATAAAACTTGACAAAAGTTAATAATAATAAAATTTTATATCACTTATACAGGTATCATCATAATGGCTCCCCTTATATACATCCTCTATATAAAGATATATCTCAAATTCCCTAGCTATTGTATAAGGATCTTCAATCCTGAATAAATGATATTTATTTACATCTTCAAATTTTAATCTATGTGCTGAAGTAAACTTGCACAATCTCATTTTCTTAGTCTTATGATCTCTGCAGAATTCTTTTGCAGTAACCATTAAAATTACTGATTTTAATCTGTTATTTTTATAAAATAAATCTTCAGACCTGCCAAAACCGGGATAGATCAAAACAGCAGGGATACCAACACCACTTTTATATCTTTCATTCTTTTCATCTATTGTAAACTTTATATCTAACTTCAGGCACTCCCTGAAACCAAATCCCTCTGCCCCTTCACACCAGGCAGTTTTTAAATCATGATCAAAAGCTTTTTCTCCATCATATGATAATCCTTTCTCTTTTAAAAAACCTGAAGAACTTAACTTTACATCAATCTCCTTCATCCCTGGAACATCTGTTATTCCATGTTTCAGTAAACGGCGAAAACCATCTTCCAGTAAAGAATCAAATTCATCTAAATCACCAATTTTTTTAGGCTCTGTATCTATATTACCTCCTCCCCATCCACTCCCCTTCAACTGGGGCAGCTTTGTCCAATCAATTTTATTCTCTTCACTTATTGACTGACTAAGAAAAGTTATAACTACTAAACTTATTATCAATACTATTTTTCTCTTCATAACCACCCTCACCTGTTGAGTTTATTCTGATAATAGTTATAGGTACTCTGTCTTATTTTTGATTTATTAATCAGGTTATATTTTATTATACTATTTGCAGATATTCCTGATTTTACTACCCACTATCACAACAAAAATATCTTCATCTCTGTTCTGCCCTAAAGATATAATGCTATCCTGCATTCCTTTATTCCCTCAATTCGCGAACCATGATTTCCTTGATTATAAGATTAGCAGGATTTACTATACATCTACTCCTGCTAAATCATGGAAATCTCTCAAT
>CAYTLM010000385.1:0-1169 GCA_964438485.1 uncultured Leptospirales bacterium
TGGGAGAGCATAAGGGAATACATCGCTATACTATTGGCCAGCGCAGAGGCATGGGCATTGCAGCACCATACCCTCTATATGTTGTGGCAATAGACAGCATAAACAACCGTATTATAGCAGGACCGGAAGAGGAGCTTTACTCCTCATCCCTTGACACAATAAATGCATTTCATATGAAATACCAAATCAGTGAAAAAACAGAGGCCTGGATTAAAACAAGGTCTACACAAATCCCTGTAAAAGGCGTAGTGTTGCCAGAGTTAGATGCGTTCCACGTAAAGTTTGATGAGCCCCAACGGGGCATAACAGCTGGTCAAGGTGCTGTATTTTATGATGATGAAATGGATATTATAGGTGGAGGAATAATCAAAAGGAAATAAAATTTTTATTCCTTTTCCTTTGTGCCAGAATGAGGGTGAAACCTGTCATATACGTTTTTTAGGCGATCCTTTGTAGTGTGAGTGTACTTCTGGGTTGTTGAAAGGCTTTTATGTCCAAGCATTTCCTGCACAGCCCTTATATCTGCTCCCTGGTTGAGCATTTCTGTGGCAAAGCTGTGACGCAAGGTATGTGGAGTGATTTTATGTGACAGCCCTGCCATTGCAGCTCTTTTCATCACAAGGTTGTAAATGCCCTTTATGCTTATACCTGTACCATTTTTATTAACAACTAGCGGGCCAGATATATTACCAAAGCTTTCTTTCCTTAAAGAAAAATATTCTTTAAGAAACTTCAAACTCTCCTCTGTAAGAAAAACCACCCTTTCCACCTTCCCCTTTCCAGAAACCTTGAGCCTACCCAAACTCATATCCAGATCAGAAACAGAGGCGCCCTGAATTTCAGAAATCCTTGCTCCTGTTGCATAGAATAAAGAAAGCACTGCTTTGTCCCTGGCATCTAAAACATTGCTTACCTGAAAATCAATCAGGCTTTCATACTCTCTTATGTAAAGAAACCTGGGAAGCCTGTATTCCCTCTTGGGAAAAACAAGTTTTTTTGACGGATCTGTATCAATAAAATTTCTTCTAATCAGGAAAGTAAAAAAAGATTTTAAAACAGCTATTTTTCGTTCAAGTGAGGACTTTTTAAGTTCTTTATCAAAGCAATATTCTACAAATGATCGCAGGTCACTAATTGTAATACTTCTAATATCAGGCTCGCCATTTATT
>CAYTLM010000386.1:0-1167 GCA_964438485.1 uncultured Leptospirales bacterium
TGTTGCAAGGAAAGATTCCATATTGGAAATGTTTCAAATTTGGCATAGGTAGCATTTATGCCTCTTTTATGTTCGTGGTAAAGCTGGGAAAGGCAGGTTGCAAGTTTGCCACTGCCGGATCCAGGGCCAGTAACAACAACAATGGGGCTGGTTGTTTCAATATATGAGTTTGCTCCATAGCCCTCATCACTTACTATTGTATCTACATCAGTGGGGTATCCCTTGGTGAATTTATGAGTATAGACTTTTATTCCACGCCTTTCCAGTTTTTGCTTAAAAGAAAGTGCACCTGGCTGATCCTCAAATCTTGTTATTACAACAGAATTGACTTTGATTCCCCAGTCCATAAAGTCATCAATGCTTTTCATTGTGTCAGTGTCATAGGTTATGCCAAAATCAGCGCGAATTTTTTTGCGCTCAATATCCATAGCACAAATACACATTATCAGTTCCACAGATTCCTTTAGGCTGGCAAGAAGCTGCATTTTTACATTAACGTCAAAGCCGGGAAGTACTCTGGCAGCATGATAGTCGAAGAGAATTTTTCCGCCAAATTCAAGATAGAGTTTACCTGAAGAATTGTCCTTTATGCGGCTGAGTATAGCTTCGCTCTGCTCTTTAAGGTAAAGGGAATTATCGAATCCGATCTTCTTCATTGTTAAACTCCTGGAAACTTTATTATAATAGGGGTTTTTGTAATATATTTGTCAAGTAGTTAGAAATTAAATTTTTATTCATTTTGTCACAGAGGATCAGAGAGCAGAGAGAAGTAATATTTTTATTTTTTTGGAGATGCTCTGACCCCATCCTGGCTCTATTGTGTCCTGTTCCTGGGATGAGGTTTATATTATTATTTATAAGGTCTCAGGTGAGCATTATTTCTGTAAGTTCCAGGGGCTGTATGTGTTTCCCATTCATGTAGGCTCGCATGTTTCCACCTGAAATTTCATCTATCAGAGCTATCTGGTTATTTTGAAGCTTGCCAAATTCCAGTTTTATATCGTATAGCTCAAGTTTTTTCTTTGCAAGTTCTTCTTTTATAATTGCGCTGATTTTTTGCGTAAGGGATTTCAGCTCTCTGTATTCATCTTTGGTGAGGATTCCAAGCATGACAAGGGCGTCCTCTGTAATGGGCGGATCTGATCTTGCATCATCCTTTAATGTGAT
>CAYTLM010000387.1:0-1163 GCA_964438485.1 uncultured Leptospirales bacterium
GCAATCCCCTTATTAAAATATAGGTATTGCCGCTTATATAGATTGTAAGTACTATTGATAGAAATATTATCATGGTGCTGGTTCTCAAAATTGAGTCCTCCTTAAATATGTTTATTTAATCAGCACAGTTATATGGTAGCATCTGTTCTCTTTTTCATAAAATACATATATCTTGCCTTCTCTTTGAAGCTCAAGAAGCGTTTCCATAAGTATGGATTTAAGCTGTCTTCTTAGAGCATCACCCATTAAAAATCCTGTTCTGCTGTGAAGGGATTTTCTTAACTCCTCCTGTGCTTTCCCATTTGTTTTTAAAACAGGCATTTGTACATAGAAGTCATCAAAAAATATATCAAAGCATCCTCCAAAACTGTGAGTTGAAACAAATTTCCGCCCGAATAATTTTTCCTGATAATCCATAGTGCGTATTACGGACGATACTGCAATTTTTACAATAGGCAGATTTGCTTTGCGGGCTTGAAGTTTTTCCTGAAATCTTGAAGCCACAATTTCAAGGCTCTCTTTTCCTTTTTGTGTCAGGTATCTGTATTCCTTTTGTACATTATGAAAGTAGTAAAGGTTTTCACTTCCTGTGTCAATAGATACAAGCTGTCCCTTTGCTATTTCATTATTTATATCCTGGATATTTTTTAAAGCAGGGGTGCCATGTTTAACAACCTGATCTGCGTGAGCCTTGAGGTTGAATTTCATTAGTTCATTTTCCATGTGAGGTTTGGCATAATCGCTGTAAATAGGGATATTTTCAATAAAATCACGTTCAATTTTATATGACATGTCCTGGTATGATTTTACATATTCAACCAGATAGTTTTCTTTTTGTTGAATTATCATAAATGCAAGAGCTATGAAAAGGGCTGTTAGCACAGCTGATAATATTATAGCTTTTTTGTTCATTTTAATCTCCATAAAACACAATTTTGAAATTTTCTATATAGCCTTTTTTAATGCAAGGTTTTTTTTAAGATGCAATATATGTTGTTTTTGTTTATTTTTGTTTGACATGCAGGTTTAAGTGTGGTTTACTTCCAGAAAGAGGTTGCTTTAAAATTTTATTGCTCAAGGAGGATTTATGACAGTTGAATCTTTAGTTATTTCTTAGATTCAAGTAATAAGTGCAACACCTTTATTTAAAAACCGTTCCGTTG
>CAYTLM010000388.1:0-1157 GCA_964438485.1 uncultured Leptospirales bacterium
GGTACCCCCACCCTTTACCTTGGTAATTTTTTTTGATGTACCCTTGTCTCCCATCCTATTACTCCTTAATTTGTTAATTTCCCATTTAAACAGGATTCATTGCTAAAAGTCAACTACAAATCAGATTAATTAGTTGTAAAGATTTACATTTAAGCTTCCGACAATAAAAATAAATATTAATATGATAGAAAGATGAATAAAAAAAAACTTGATATAATTCTGGCTGCAATTGTAATTTTATTAACCTCTATTGCATTTGCCAAAAACAAAGCCACATACCCGGAATATATAGCATATAATATCAGGGCTGAACAAATACCTCTCTCCATTGACTCAATTAAGGTTACCTGGAAAATGAAAAAAAACTTCCCTGGTGATTTTGTAGTAGGAAGAAGCGAATCTCCGCTTAACAGTATTAACGATATACTCAAATCAAAACTCGTTGGGATATTTAATCCAACACTTGAAGGGATATTAATTGATAAAGATCTAAAACAGGGAAAAGAATATTATTATGTAGTTATTTCAAAAGATAAGCTTATTAAAAGAGAAATAGATATTCTCAAAGGTGTTAATGTAACAGCATTTCCTGTCTCTCTCTACGCTGAACCTGGAATAATTAAAACAGAAAAAATTGAAAAGAGCAATCAGCAAAACATGGAATCTGATATTAGGGAACCATTTGCAGCCCCTAAGGATAGAGAAAAACCGGAAGAAATAAACAACACTCTGAATAAAATAATAAAACTTTATTTCTATAAAAACCGTTATGATATTGCATCAAAAGAGTTGACCAGCTTCATTAAAAACACTGATAATAACCATCAAAGGGCACTTGCAAAGCTATTCCTGGGAAAAACGTATATAGAGACAAAAGAGTATAAAAAAGCAATTCTCATATTAAACAGTAAAGATGTAACAGAGGCTTTTCCTGAAGAATCCAGATTCTGGTCCGAATTTGCCCTGTTGCGATTAAAATAGACTTTAATCTTAATTTAAATGATAATATAATTTTTACTATATTCTTAACATAGAACACAAGAGGAGTGTTAATAAATGAAACACTGGATAATTATTGGAATAGTTTTTATCTTTTTTGGGATAGCGCTTATTGCCTATTATGATTCTTTTATAAAACCGGAAAAAGAAGCCAGGGA
>CAYTLM010000389.1:0-1153 GCA_964438485.1 uncultured Leptospirales bacterium
TGCACTGGTATTCTTTGTGCCAAGAAGTTTATTGAACGCGGCTATCCTGTAGTAAGGGGTACTGCCCGGTTTAGAACAAAGGATACCTCTTATCTGGGTAATGGAGACACCATTAAATTCGGCGTTGGTGAAGCCTAAGATAGTTTGAAATGTTTCTCTTTTAATATTAGTTCATCCGCCCTGTTTGTCAAGATTTGACAGGGCGGGTAATTTTGGGTATTTTAAAAGTATTCTTTAAAATATAAGGAGGATGTGAATGAAAAGACTTTTTGTTGGCTTAACATTGCTTTTATTTTTAACAGCTTGTGGTACATCGGTTTTACCAGAGATGCAGGATTTTATGGGTGCCTTTGGTTCCAAGGAAGCAGTAGCAGCTGCTGTTGAAAAATATGCCGGCTCTCCTGAAATTGTTCCAGATGCCTTAAAGATATGCGAACTTGGTAAACCCATAATTACCAGCACTGAGGAAAAGGACGGCGTAGTCTATTATTCTGCAGAGGCTAAAGTTGAGAGCTGTGAAACGTCTGAAAACGCTATTGGAACTATCAGGCTTTTTGATATTGCCTGGAAAGATGGCAAGATTGTTTCATTTGAATGGAAAGGTCCGAAGAGTGGGAAGGTAGAATATTAAGATATTTTAAGCCCTTTTTTACATTAAAGGAAGAAAGCAAATTTTATCCCTTCTTTGATGCCCCCCATCAGAGGGGGGATAAAGTTTTAAAACAGATTTCATAAAGGATAACCCCATGAATCTTGAAAAACTTTTACCAGGAAAAATAAAGCCTGAAAATTCTGATGACATGCAGAATATTTTTAAAAACATTGTTTATTTAACTAATTATTTCCCTGCACTAAGAACCGGACTTGGATGGAAAGGAATTTTTCGTATTGTACATGAGCGGGAATGCTGGACAGTCAGGGTAAAGTCCTTTCCTGGGATTTATGGAGTAATCTACAACAGGGGCGCAGTAACTGCTGATTATGTTGTTTCATCTTTCTCTATTTTTTACTTTCCAGATCCTGATGAGGATGCACTTGAAAAAATAAGTTTAAATGGCGCTCTTTTTTCTCAGCAGGATGACTATATTTCCCTTATACGGGAATTCCCCTATCACAGTGATTTTAACAGCTATTATTATATTGGTGATTTTTA
>CAYTLM010000390.1:0-1148 GCA_964438485.1 uncultured Leptospirales bacterium
AGCTTATGCAGATGGGAGAACAGGTTTGCTGCTGCTTCGCGAAGGTTCCCTGTTTGGGACAGTACAAGGCTTTTTTCTAATGGAGAGTTGTTCGGCATTTCAGAGAAGAAAAGGAATCCGCTTCTTTCTTTATTTACAGGGGGCAGATCAGCTATTACAACTCGTTTTTCAGGGGAGTAGTGCCAGGGCAGCTGTCCTGGTGCTTCAGGGGTTTTGCCTTCTTCTCTTGTTATTATTTTTACTTTTGCGTATTCTTCAATCTCTTCAACAGGTGTGCCCCCTGCCCGGAGAAGATAAATTCCGGAATCGTCAATTTTGATTATTGTTGATTCTATGCCTATGGAACAGGAACCACCATCAATTATTAAATCTATGTTATCTCCAAGCTGATTATTTACATGCTCTGCTGTTGTGGGGCTTAGGCATCCAAAACGGTTGGCACTTGGAGCTGCCACAGGTGTTTTAGCAGATTTTATAAGTGAAAGAGCAACAGGATGAGAGGGGATTCTTACAGCAAGGGTGTTTAAGCCTGAAGTAACAATGTCAGGTATAATATTTTTTTTCTCAAGAACAAGGGTTAATGGTCCGGGCCAGAAGTGTTCAGCAATTTTTTCTGTTTTTTTATCTATATTTTTGCAAAGCTTATCAAGTGTGTTTATATCTGCAATATGCACAATAAGCGGATCAAAAAAGGGTCTTTTTTTCGCTTCAAAAATTCCTGCAACTGCTGAAGGATTAAAAGCATCTGCCCCAAGGCCATATACTGTTTCAGTAGGAAAGGATACAAGGCCTCCATCTTGTATTATTTTTGCAGCTTTGGCAATTTGTTCAGGTGTTGCTTTTACAACAGGCATTATTATCTCCATTTTTAAGATATATACATGGTTTAATAAAGCCTGGCAGAGTCAATTTTTTTTTAAATGTTGATATACAGAGGAGTGCCTGAGGTTGAATATATTAAAATTTTAACAAATATAATTATAAATTGTTTCAAAAGGGTCAGACTGTCTAGCCTTTTTGATTCTAAAAAAGAGGTTGATAAAATGTAAAACAATCAGAGAGATCCTGAAAAAATAATTCTGCAACAAAAAATTAAATAATTCAATTCGTGCAAAAAAAATTGCAATTAATCTTGACATTAATGGAGC
>CAYTLM010000391.1:0-1147 GCA_964438485.1 uncultured Leptospirales bacterium
TTTTTTTTACAGATAATTTTTCTCCTGCAATTTTTTATTTTTTATTCTATTTGTTGAACCTGCCACTTTTTTTTCTTTTTCTTGCTAATATCTATGGCATGATAAAAAAAAGCAGCATTATTGTAAAAACTATTGATCGTATAAGGCTTTTCTCTGCCAAAAAGAAAATTATAATTACAAGCTCTCTTATACTGCTTCTGGTTTCAGGTATAATTATTAATCTGCCTTTTAATAAAAATAGCAAAATAGAAAAGAAAAATATTATTGTTATTTCTGCTGACTCAGTAAGACCGGACAGGATAAGCGGTAATGGATACTTCAGGGAAACAACACCTAATATTGATTCAATTCTTGCTGAGGGGCTTCAGTTTAAAAAGATAATCTCTGCTGTGCCAAGAACTTTCCCAGCCTGGATGAGTGCATTAACATCATCCTATCCTTTACAGCATGATATTGGACATATGTTTCCCAGAACAAGGGAAAGGAGCCTTGAGTTTGATAATGCTGTTAAGTATCTTGCGCAAAAGGGATATTATACCTCTGTGCTTTCAGAATTTGCAGGTGATATTTTTTCCAGAGTGGATTTGGGATTTAAAACTGTAAAAGCTCCTGATATGAACTTCAATGTCATTGTTAAGCAGGTTATTCTTGAAAAGCAGATTTTTCTTCTTCCCTTTGTTTTAAATAGTGCAGGCAGGTTTGTTTTCCCTGAAATACGCGACCTTGCAAAATTTTCTGATCCTGAAATGCTTACAAGGGAAACTATTGGTGAGATAGAGAAGTCAGGTGACAGGCCTTTTTTTATTACAGTTTTTTACTCAACAACTCATTTTCCTTTTTCTGCTACTTATCCATATTACAATAAGTTCGCTGATAAAAAATATGATGGCCCCTATAAGTATTTTAAGCAGATTGTTGTGCAGATAGGTGATGACGATAAGGATGGGGATGCACCTGATAACAGTATTGTTTCTGATGCAGATAAGGCTCAGGTGAATGCCCTTTATGATGCCTGTCTTTTTCAGTTTGATAAAGAAATCGGGAAAATTATTGCTTATCTTAAAAAAAAGAACATCCTTGATAATACCCTTGTTATTATAACTTCGGATCATGGTGAAAATCTTTATGAGTATGATTATGGGATTGG
>CAYTLM010000392.1:0-1146 GCA_964438485.1 uncultured Leptospirales bacterium
CATTCCTTTTATGTCAGATCTGATGTTTTTACCTGAGAAATCAACCTCCCTGTTTGCTGATGTTGAATCCTTGGGATCATGGCTTGATATTATCTCAAGGAGAGATGCTGCATCTTCCAGGCTCCTGCCAAATGTTCCTATTTGATCCATGGATGAGGCAAAGGCAGCAAGGCCAAATCTTGATACACGCCCGTATGTGGGCTTAATTCCTGCTAATCCGCAAAAAGAAGCAGGCTGGCGTATTGAGCCGCCGCTATCTGATCCCAGGGAAGCTGGTGCCATAAATGAAGCAACAGCTGCTGCTGATCCGCCTGAACTTCCACCAGGAACACGGCTTTTGTCATAGGGATTTTTTGTTGTTCCAAAATATGAGTTTTCACCTGAAGATCCCATGGAAAATTCATCCATATTTGTTTTACCAAGGAGTAAAATTCCCTTTGATAAAAGTTTTTCGTATGTATAGGCGCTGTAAGGCGGGATAAAATTTTCAAGAAATTTTGATGCACAGGTTGTTTTTACATCTTTTGTTAAGATATTGTCCTTTATTGCAACAGGGATTCCATCAAAAGGTGAAAGCTCTGTTCCTGAAGAGCGGCGTTTGTCAGACTCTTCCGCACTTTTTACAAGAGCGTCCCTGTTAAAGGTAATGTAGGAGTTTATTTCAGGATCAAGGGTTTCTATTCTGTCAGCAAAAGAGATAGCGATTTCCTTAGAAGAAATTTCTTTTTTGGATAAAAGCCCGGATAATTCTGTAAAACCTTTTTTATAAAGCATATACTCCTCCATATTCTGTATAATAGAATTTAAGTGTTTACATAAGTGTCAATAAAAAAATATTAAGATGGCTTTGTTTCGGGTTTTCTGAGAGGAGTTCATGGAGCTTCATTCGCCAGACCTCACCCCGGCTTTGCCGTGCCCTCTCCAAATGGAGAGGGCTTTGTAGTATAAAATTTTAGGTTTTACACTATAAACTATTAAATCCATGAAATCAAAAATTTAATATTTACAGAAAATCCATGCCATAATTCTCCTTCTCATTGAGGAGAGGGAGTTAGAGGGAGAGGTCTTGGGTGATGGGGTCTGGGAAGCAGAAAGTGTCATGTTAAATATGGAGTATTATAAAAAAATATCTTGAAATATTGTTTA
>CAYTLM010000393.1:0-1139 GCA_964438485.1 uncultured Leptospirales bacterium
GGTAAAAGTTTTTCAAGACCTATATAGCCAATAACAATTGAATTAACCTTGCCACTCGAAAAGCGCTGAAATGGAAAAACAATAGCAATAACAGGTGCACCAAAATCAGCTGAAACATTGTGAACCACAGCCTCATCATTAAATGAATGGGAGTATTTACCTGAATTTTTCTGATTAATCCCTTTGATTATGCCTGGATCAATCTCATTATCCTGAAAAAACTGCTTATTAAAAAGAGTTCTGCTCACATTTAGCTCGCTTTCCCCTGCCTTCCTTGCTATGCCTACATAAAGCAAATCACGGTCATTTGCAAAAAACAGCTCAGTAAAAAGCGTCTTTTGCTTCTCTGTTTTAAACTCCTGCAGCATTGTTGTAGCTATAATATTCAGTTTTTCAACTATGCTTTTAAAATCCGCTTCGGTTTTGGAAGCTATAACCTGGGATATGGTTAAATTACTCTCTACAACCCTTACAGAACTATCCCTTTTAAAAAAGAAGGTCGCAAGAAAAATCATTCCTGCCAGTGAAGTCACAATTATTATTGATATAATAATGATAAGCTTAGATCTTATTTTGAACCTGGAAAAGAGACGAAACTGTTTATTAAAATCCTTGTCATCTACAGCCATAATCAATCCTGCGCATACTTTTTTTAAAATCAAAATACCTTTATATTATAATCAGACAAATATCAGAAAAGTCAAGAAAAAAGATAAAATGAAAAAAATATAAAAAGCTTAATTCTGATTATTCATACATTAAATTGAGTAAGTCTTTTTTAATTTTCTCAAAATAATCAGCCTCAACCAGCTTTGGGGTCTGGTAGAGCTTCATTGTTTTACGCAGATGATTAACTTCATTTATAAGCAGAGGATAATAATACCAGTCCCTGGTAAGCTCAGCAGCAAAAAGGATTTCTTTTTCAGAAAGAATTTCAGCAGCTTTACAATAAAAAGTTTTGCAGGTTTTTTCAAAAAACAGGCTATGGGCAGATGAAAACATGGTACTGTCACTGTAGGCCATGCAGCCTATCAAATTGCTATTTTCATTTACAGCAATAAATTCACAAAGCATTCCATCTTTCAGGAATCCTGGCTGCAATTTTTTTCTTTGAGAAATATTCTGATAATTCCGCTGCT
>CAYTLM010000394.1:0-1134 GCA_964438485.1 uncultured Leptospirales bacterium
TATCCGGACAGATAATCACTCGCAATCCGCAACGACAACAAACAATTTTCCGTTGGCGGTAATTATAAGTGCTGCAATCATTGTAGATTATAACCATAAACTACGGGATTGTTTTTTTTAATTTACATGTAATGAGATAGATATAATAAAATGTCGGGAAAGTGTCGTGTATAATACAAACCGTATCTTTTGATTTTTTTCAAGTTGTATATAATCTTACCCAAAATTTCAATTTTGATGGAAAAACCAGAGTTTAGAAAAAGATTAATTGAAGTCAGAAAAGCAAGAGGTTTAACTCAAGAGGATGTTGCTGAAGAATGTAAAATTACTGTACGTACAATTCAACGCATTGAATCAGGAGCTGTCGAGCCTAGGGCTTTCACGATAAAAATTATTTCTGAAACTTTAGGATTTGATTTTTTTGATAACTCTAATACCGGTTATGATGTTGTCGATAGTCAAAACTCAGAATTGAAAAGACATACTGTTTTTTGGTATGTTAAAGATTTGTTTAATTTAAAAACTAATGCAATGAGAAAAATTTCAATTTTATCAACGACTACTTTGATTATCGTTTTAAGCTTGTTTGCTTTTAATTCAGAGTCTTTTGCTCAAACACCAAGTAAAAAGAGCAGTATTACTGTACAAAAGAATGCGGATAAGTCCGTTAAAAGAATTGAGGTGAGATTCACAAATTATCTTACATATGATAGTTTAGTCTCAATTAAAAATGACATAGAAGAGTATAGCATTAAGATTAATTACAAAAAAATTGAATTTGACGAGGATAATCATTTAAAAGAAATATCTCTGGAAGCGTTTACAGACATGGGAAGTGGTTCATTCCATATGCCATTATCTGATTCAACAAAAATTGGAGGATTTTTTGTTGATTATTCTGAAGATGCAAAGACAAAGTTTTGTATTGGAGGTTGTTTCGGAAAAGAATAACTACCGCCAACATTTTGTATAAGTAATGGCAGGCGATGTGGTATATATCAAGTTTTGTAACCCGCTCAAACTGCGTAGCGGTTTGACAGGAAAGTACCACGCAGTCTGCCACTACTCATACAATTTACCGTTAGCCGTCAGTGTAAGAAGACCGTGCAAAATTGAAAGTTGACTTTAATAATG
>CAYTLM010000395.1:0-1133 GCA_964438485.1 uncultured Leptospirales bacterium
GAATATCATCTATTAAGAGGATATCAACATTTCTGTATTTTATTTTAAAGCTTTGTTGTGTATTTGTCTGTATTGAATAGATAAATTCATTGATGAACTGTTCTGTTGAAATATATAGTACTTTTAAGTATGGTCTTTCAGCCATTATTTTACTGCCTATTGCCTGGATAAGATGTGTTTTTCCCAGTCCTGTATCTCCATAAATAAAAAGAGGATTAAACTGGGTTGCAGGTGAACGGGAAACTGATTTTGCTGCAGCATGAGCCAGCTGGTTGTTTGGACCTACTACAAAGTTGCTGAATGAATAGTTAGGATTAAGAACTGTTGATTTTTCATTATTAGAAAGAATTGAGGGACTGTTTTTTATCTCAGGGCTTTTTTCTATATATGTATTATCCGGCTCTGTACCTGTAACAAATTCACAGGAGTATTTTTTTCCAGTAATTTCTTCAACAATTTCTTCAATATCTTTAAGATACTGATTATTAAGATGTTTTGCTGCTACATCATCCTTTACTTTTATTTTAAGGCTATTGCCACTAATAGATAAAGGTTCAGTATCTTTAAGCCACATTATAAAAGATTGCCTATTTATTCTTGACTCGAGGTTTTTCAATACACCTTCCCACATTGTTTGTGCCAATAGAAAACTCCTTTTACTTATCCACAATTGTTGATAACTTTGTTTATAAATATATTTTTGTTCAGTATTAATAATTTTATATTTATTTTTAAAATAAAACCAATTTTTGATCTTTAAATTTATTATATAAATTTTTAATACTATATTTTTTTGAAAGCTGAATTTTATTAAAATTAAAACCTGATAAAACCTAAAATGCTGATTATATCAACAATCTTTTGTAGACTTTTTTTGCACAAAAAAGCAAAAAATTATTTGAACTATAATTCAGGTCAGAAATTAAGAAATACATAAATATTATGTCATTAAGATAAAATTTGGCAATCAATTAATCCTATTAATAATATGGAGAATAAATTTTTTTGATTAACTGAGATAAGGTGTTTATAAGTATTTATTTGTGTGGATAAACTGCTATTAATATGTGGATAAAGTATTGATTCCTGGTGGAAAGTGAAATATTATTTATGTGTTTAATTTTTTTTTAAGA
>CAYTLM010000396.1:0-1130 GCA_964438485.1 uncultured Leptospirales bacterium
GCAGTCAACCCTTCTTTAGCAAGAAAGGGTTGCACTTGCTACTTGAATTCAAGAAGAGGTTTAAATTTATTTCAAGTAAATATTTTTTAGGGGGATGCTCTGACCCCCGGTTACCTCGATACACCGGCTATGCCGGCACTCGGCAACCATTGAGCCGCCGGACTTCGAGTGGCTCGCAGAGCTGTATCGAGAAGAAGGCGGGAAAGGATGCTCTGCCCCTTCAAGCCCCCATCTCCCTAACCAGACCCCACCCCGGCTTCGCCGCGCCCTCCCCACATGGAGAGGGCTTTGTATCAGTAAATTTTTTGTAGATTTTGGATTTTTAGTTTCATGAATTTAATAGTTAAATGTGTAGCCTGGAATTTCATGATACAGTTCCTTCCTCTCATTGAGGAGAGGGAGGTTAGGAGGGAGAGGTCTGGGAAGTTACCTCGATACACCGGCTGTGCCGCCACTCGGCAACCGTTGATCCGCCGGACTTCGAGTGGCTTGCAGAGCTGTATCGAGAAGAAGGCGAAAGAAATGGGGGTCAGAGCATGGTGAATGGTGTATCGAGGGATTGAAAAGTTGCGTATTTTCTTAAATAAAACTATCTTGAAAGATTTTTAATTTCCTCAATAGACAGTCCTGTTACTTCATTGATAAGCTCTGCGTCATATCCCTTTTTAATCATCACTCTGGCAGCCTTTACAGCTTTTGCGTATTCCCCTTCAGCAATACCCTCTGCTTTGCCTTCAGCAATACCCTCTGCTTTGCCTTTAGCAATACCCTTTGCCTTGCCTTCAGCAATACCCTTTTTAATTCCTCTTTCAAAACCTTCGAGAATACCATCTTCTCTTAATTTCATTGCTGTTGTCATTACTACATCACCTCCTCTATGGGAAATACTACTTAATATATCATTTAATTTTTCAGGAGTAATTTCTGTTAATTTCATTATATATGCTATAAATGAAATTATTTTCTCCTCTTCTTCTTCATTGTCAATATATTCTTTTAACTCTTTAAATATATCAAATAATTTTTCCAGGAGCAACTCTTCATTGTGAATATATTTAAAAATCAAAGCAAGTGCACGGTTAAATTCTCGTTTAAACAGCTCATTCTGTATTGTTTCATCATCATAGGCG
>CAYTLM010000397.1:0-1130 GCA_964438485.1 uncultured Leptospirales bacterium
AAATTTTTTTCATCTCTTTTATTACAGAATCAATTTCTGTTTTCAGTTTAAGGAACTGGGCTTCAGCGTTTGTGAGCTCCTTGCTTTTTCCGGTTTTTTCAAGAATTGATGCTGCGTCATATGCTGCTGGAGCTGAAAAATTTGCAACAGCACCTTTCAGGGTATGTGCAGCTTTTCTTAGAGCTTCTGAATCTCTGTTAATAATGGCATTTTCAATTCTGGAAATCAGAGAGGCAGAGTCATTTATAAAAAGATCCAAAAGCTCCAGATAAAGTTCAAAGTCATTGTCCAGCCTTTCAATAAGTTCCGGAACATCAATTATAGCTGTATCTCCCATAGGCATCTCCTTTGAGTATTTCTTTTATAAAACTATTAAAAGCTTTTGTATTAGTCAATAAATTAAAGTTCAAAAAATCCAGACATTGTCGGAAAAGACAGAATCAAAAACCAGGCCTGATGTTGCAGTGCGTGCGCTTTTATTTATTATATTGAGCACCTTTGGGAAATAATCCTTTTCAAGCTTTAGCTGATAAAGCAGAGATTCTGCCTCAGCTGCCGGATCTGCAATCAGGTATTCCCTTTTTTCAGAAACATTGATTTTATTATAATTCATATTTTTTTCTTTAAGCAGATCTTCAATCAAGGGGTTAAGATCCCTGCTGTTTTCAGAGCATAAGGATTCCCTTATAATTCCGCTCAGTGTTTTCATTACTCTTGTATCTCTTACTATGACAATTCGTTTCCCCGAGTATTCTATCATTTTTTCAATTGCAGCATAGGGATTTTTTACTGTATAAAGAGAATGTATAAACAGGCCACAGTCATGAAAAGAGCCATGCCATTCTTCCCATTTAACATTTTGAACTGTTATATTACTGCAAAACTCGGCAGGACATTCATTCATCATCTGTTTTGTCATTGGGGCAGATGGCTCAACAGCAGTGATAGACAATCCCTTTTCAGCAAGGGGGATAGAGAAAAATCCAGTGCCTGAACCTATGTCAAGGATTGTTCGACATCCACTAATATTTTCTAAAACAACATTAAGCAGCTTTCCAGGGTATCCTGCATTACTCTGCCTTTTGTTGTAAAATTTGGCGTATGTAGGTTCGTTAAATCTCATGATTTGT
>CAYTLM010000398.1:0-1123 GCA_964438485.1 uncultured Leptospirales bacterium
TTAGGGTTTGTTGGTATTAAAATGGATAGCACCCTTATAAATGTTAAATAAAAAAGTTAAAGGTTTGAAATTAGGCCCCTTAATGGGGTTTAATTATCAGGCTTTTGCTGATTTTTACTCATATTTTACTTGTTAAAATATGGGTAAAAATTAAATATTACATTTGGTTACAGTTTGCAAATTTATCAGGTAAGGTATATTTTAAATGGGTTTTTTCAGGGCAGATGGTATTAAAGAATACAGGGCAATTGCAGCTAAAAATTCCGGGTCTGTAGCAATTTTACTTGAAACAAGGAATGGAAAAAATTCTCAGGCAGCAGAGTTAGCTGTTCTTGTTGATAAACCAAGGCAGTTTACAATACGCATGAATGAACTCAAATTTTTTGAAAGGGCTTTTAATGAAAAGTTTTTAAAAAAAGATAAATACACCTACTGTAGATATGCTCCTATTGATGAAGAGTTTGAAATTTTTGATGATTTTATAAAGCTTAAAGAATCAGGCAGGCAGATTGCAATAAAAAAAGTCTCCTATTATGAAGGGCTGCTGGATAGATAATTTTAATTTTCAGAATTTTCCGTGAATTTTTAACCAATGCGTATGAGCATTACACCTGCAAAAATAAGAAGAATACCTGCTATCTTTGTTGTGCTAACAGGATTTACATTGTAGCCCAGGACTCCATAGTGATCAAGAAGTACAGATGCTGCCATCTGCCCTGCAAGAATTAAAGCGAGCATGGATACAGCACCAACCTTTTCTACAAGTATAACACAGGATGCAACAAAAAATGCCCCAAGAATTCCGCCTGTCCATATCCACCAGGGTGCGCCTGCAAATGCTGCTACTCCAGGCAATGGAACCCGCGTGATTAAGGCATAAATTATTAGTGTACCTGTGCCTGCAATAAAAGAAATTATTGAAGCACTAACTGGTGAGCCTGTAAAAAAATTGAGCCTTGCATTCAGCCCTGCCTGAACAGGTACTGTTACACCAGCAACCAAAGCCATTGCAAGATATAAAAAAATAAAAGCTGTTCCCTGACCCATTATCGCTCCTCCCTGAAATAGGACACGCCTAAATTTGCAGGAGCAAGTCCTGACCTTGATTTTCTTACTGAAACAA
>CAYTLM010000399.1:0-1121 GCA_964438485.1 uncultured Leptospirales bacterium
AAGAAAAGGAGGGAAAGTCAGCACCGCCTGATGTAATTTTTCTTTTATTTTTACCGTCAGGTTCCATAACCCATATATCAGTATCACCTGTGATATTTCCCCTTGAAGATGAGTATGCAATAAACTTTCCGTCCGGGCTCCAGGCAGGTGATGAGTCTTTTATATTTATTACCACACCACTTTGACTGTCCTTTTTTAGGGTAAGATTAATAGCTTTTTTATCAAGAGATGGAAGTCTGGTTATGGAATCAGCAGCCTTTTTTATAAGCTCAGCTGGCTTGTGTTCAAGGACAAAAATGTCACCTTCAGGATCATCCCTGAAAGAAACAAATGCTACCATTTTACCATTTGGAGATACAACAGGGTCTATATCTTTAGAAGGGTGAGAAGTAAGGCGTACTGTTGTTATATCCTTCATTGACCTTAAATATATGTCATAATTTCCACCCTCCCTGTTGGAGGAATAGTAGAAAAATTTGCTGTCCAGGGATATGTCCCCATCAGTTTCTATTGATTTTCCAATAGTAACTGGTATTATCCTGCCAATGCTGAACCTGTACTCCTTGTCAATAATACTGTTATAGCTAAAAGTTACCTCTTCATCATCTTTATTATCACAGGATATAATCAGAAGAGATAGAAAAAATATTATGCCTGAATAAATTATTTTTTTCATCATTATTTTCTGATCCACCTTCCAGAGTCATCCTGAATCCAGTCGCCCTTTTCTGCAATTGCCCTCTGCTCTTCAGCAAAAAGCTTTCCAAAATTTTCAACCTTAGCCTTGTCAGGTTCAACCCCTTCAATATTCATCAAAGAACGGGTAAAAATTGTTTTCCTTGCATTGTTTTCATCCTCTATTACAAGCATGAGTGCTTTTTTAAAATCAGCAGAGGATTCATATTTTTTAGTTTCCCTGTATGCTACATAACCAATTGCACTTTCCCCAATAGCACCCTCTTTTTTATAAGCAAGGACTTTGTCGCTTATATAATCTCTTATTTTAACAGCCTTTACTATTTCCGGATCACCTGAAATCTGTCTCTGAGAGGCGCTTCTTCCAGTGGTTGTTTTTACAGATGATATTGACCAGGCATCCTCCTCAAGCTCCCTGTAATCAC
>CAYTLM010000400.1:0-1114 GCA_964438485.1 uncultured Leptospirales bacterium
AAGAACATTAAAAATCTGTCTATTAATGATTTTTTCTCTATCTTTGCTGTTTTTGATACAGGAAGATTCCCAAGGTTAATCCGCACTGTTGCTGTATCTGAATCTGTAAAGCACCCTGTAAAAAAGAAAAACAGATGCTATAGCTAATGTTGTTATTATCTTTTTCATAAAATTACCTCAAAAAATTTGCAATATTTTAAAATTAATATATATTATCTATGTACATAATATATATTAAACAAGAGCAATTACAACTAAAATAGTTTTAAATATTCATTTTTTTATGTTTAATTATTGAAATAATTTTAAACTATTATATAATTGCAACAATTTTTTAACAGGAGTTTTAACTTATGAAAACTATAAAAATAGCTTTATCAGCTTTATTTATTTTATTTTTCAGCATTTCCCTTTTTGCTGAAATTAAAGCAATAAGTGTTTCAGGCACTGTAGCATACAGGGATGGCAGAAACTGGGTTCCCTTAAAGGTGAATCAGGTTCTTAAAGAGGGTACCAGAATCAGCACAGGAGCCAATTCTTCTGCTGAAATCCGTCTTAACAGGCTTAATCACACTATTACAGTTAAGCCCCTTTCAATGATTCAGGTGTTTAGCAGTGAATCCGCTGTTGAAACAGATACACATATAGGCCTTAAACGCGGTGGTGTAAATGCCAGGGTTCCAAGGGATAGCAATGTTAAAACCGTATTTAAGGTTTCTACCCCGGTTGCCACTTCCAGTGTGCGGGGCACAGAGCAGAATGTGGGATATGGTGCTGGTTCAGGCATGACAGTTGAAGTTGTGAGTGGTAAAATTGAGGCACAAAACAGGCTTGGTAAAAGCAACAGCATTGCGGGCAGGCAAAAATTTTCCCAGGAAAAGGGCAAGGGTAAGCCGGGACATATTTTAAGCAATGTTCAAAGCAATTCCTTTGCATCTGTGCACGGAAATGGCCTTACACCTGATGAACTTGAAACAGGCCTTTTTACAGGCGCAGATCAGACCGGATCAGCAGATGGAGATACAGGGGTTCTTGGCAGCCAGGCAGGCTCTGCTGAAAGTACTGTGACTGTACCTGTTAATATAAAATGGGATGGGAAATAAAAAATATTACT
>CAYTLM010000401.1:0-1114 GCA_964438485.1 uncultured Leptospirales bacterium
TTTGGGATGATCTTGAAGGTGATGTTAAAAAGTTTAAAGCCTATGGAATTGGTGCTGGTGTTGAGTTTGTCATGTTTCCCCTTATCAGGGTTTTTGGTGAGTATGTTTATGAAAAAACAAAGCATGACTATAATTTTAAAACTAATTCAATTAATATGGGAATTAAAGTAAGTCTTTAATCTTTTTTGATTGATGTTGTTTTTTTATTTTCCCTGTTTAATAAACTTAACAGGGAAAATTCTAAAAATAGAGATTAGCATATCCTACATCAATTTATAAATAAAAGTAATAATAAATGGTACTAAAAGCGTAAGCATTACTCCGCTAAAGACTGCAAGTATGGCATATTCTTTTCCTGAATAGCGGGATATAATAGGGAGAGTTGTGTCCATTGCTGTTGCACCACCTGATGCAATAGGGGCAAGCTTTCCAAAATATTTTGCAAGAAGGGGAGTGAAAATGAGTGTAAATATTTCCCTTGATATATTTGAAAGAAGAGCAATTATCCCCAGTGTTTCATTTCGTACCTGTGAAATAATAATGCTTGAAAGTGAGTAGTATCCAAAACCTGAACCTATTGCAAGTGCATCAGGAAGACTTATCTCTGATAAAAAAATGGAACAGATTCCTGCACCTGCAAGGGTTCCTGTGATAATTGAAAGGGGTAATAGTATTATTTTTAAATTCATGTTTTTAAGCATTGGCCAGATGTTTTTATCTGTACCAATACCTATGCCAACAAGAAACATGAGCAGGTAGAGTGCGTATAGTGTTCCATCTGCCTCTTTAAGCAACTCAGGGGAAAGCCCTTTTATTCCTAAAAACAGGCCTGTTGTAAAAAAAATTATAATAATTATGCTTCCTTTCATGAATCCTCTTTTTTTCTGAAAAGAGAGAGGTAAAGAATCCATGATAAAATAACGCTTCCAGCAATAGCACTTAGGGTAAGTATAACTGCTGTAAAGCCAATGTTGGGAAAGTTCCTGATTATGTTTTCATCAGTTCCCACAGAAAGACCAAGCAGAAACAGAAGGAGGTAAATTGATGCAAGGGTAAGCCTGTCTACAAAGGTGAGCATGGATTTTTTTTCTTTCAGGAGTGTTCCTGTAAATAT
>CAYTLM010000402.1:0-1111 GCA_964438485.1 uncultured Leptospirales bacterium
GGTAAAAACAAAAAAAAGCCTGCTGATATAATCATTGCTATAAATATTTTTTTCACTTAAATCCCCCACCAAAATCAATGTATTTTAAATCCAGCTTATCTATATGAAAAAACATCAAGTTCTTTTTTTTAAGATCTTTACTTGACACTATCCTTTGAATAAAATCTCATCAATAAATACAATATAATAAAAAAAATAATAAAAAAAATGAAAATATTAATAACAAATGATGATGGATATTATGCAGAGGGGATCAACACCCTATATCAAGTCCTGTCAAAAAAACACCAGGCATATATTATTGCACCTGACAGAGAAAGAAGCGCCTGCTCCAACATATTTACAGTAAGAGACAAAATAGAGATTAAAAAGATTGAAAAAGATATTTTTTCTATTTCCGGATACCCGGCTGATTGTGTAAGCATTGGCCTTCATTCAGATATTATACCTGATGTTGACATGGTTGTTTCAGGCATAAACCACGGTCCAAACCTGGGTGATGATGTTCATTTTTCAGGCACTGTTGCAGGTGCAAGAACTGCATATATTTTTGGTAAGCCAGGGATTGCTCTTTCCATTGACAGCTATCATGAGCCATCATTATACTTTGAAGAAGCTTCTGAATTTCTTCTTGATTTTATTGATAAGATAGATAAAAAAAACAACTTCATTTATAATATTAATTATCCTGAACTAGGCAAAGATAATATAAAAGGTATAAAATACACCTATCTATCCAGAAGATTATATATAGACTCATATAAAAAAGAAAAAACTAAAGATGCAAATGTTTTTAGTCTATCTCTTATGGGAAAAATCGATTCTGAAATGAAACCAGGATGTGACAGTGCTGAACTGGCTAATGGCTTTATTTCAATAACACCCCTTACAATTGACAATACAGACTACAAGTCCCTTAAAGAGTTAAACCAAAAAACATAGGTAAGTGGCGCATGGATGACACAACCGAAATTAACAAAATTATTAACAATGCCCAAAACAACTTCTTTATTAAAGATTATGATTCTGCAATTAATGAACTAAAGTCAGCTGAAGTTTTAGACAGAGACAATCCTGAAATTCTTTATAATATAGCTATAGCATACTGCCG
>CAYTLM010000403.1:0-1109 GCA_964438485.1 uncultured Leptospirales bacterium
AAATTTTTTATTCTGTTATGGGTTTCTCCAAACTGCGACCTGTGACATTCATCAAAGATAAAGATTATCCTTCTATCTTTCTGAGTTTCCATTTTGTCCAGGTGCCGTTTATTTCTGATAGCATTGTTTAGTTTCTGGATAGTTGTAACCATTAGCCTGGTATCATCTGAAAACTGCCGAACCAGCATTTTTGTATCATCAGTGGCATCAACACTTCCTTTTGAAAAGGCATCAAATTCCTTTTGTGTCTGATGATCGAGGTCTTTACGGTCTACTACAAAGACAACTTTATGGACTTTAGGAAGTTCAATCAATATCTGACTGGCCTTGAAGGATGTTAAGGTTTTTCCGGACCCGGTAGTATGCCATATATAACCGTTTTTACGGCTGTTTTTTACCCTATCCACAATAGCTTCAACCGCATAATACTGGTAAGGGCGGAGTACCATTGGTATTTTTTGAGCTTCATTAAGAACAATATACTTTGTAACCATTTTACTCATATGGCAGGGCTCAAGAAACTCATTGGCGAAATCTGATAGCTGGGTTATTGGTTTGTTATTTATATCTGTCCAGTAGAATGTCTGCTTAAAGGTCTGATGTCTGTTATTGGCGAAATATTTAGTATTTACTCCATTGCTTATTACAAATATCTGCACATACATAAAAAGCCCGCTTGAGGACCAGAAGGAATGGCGTTGATAACGATTTATCTGATTAAAGGCCTCTTTAAGCTCCAGGCCGCGGCGTTTAAGTTCAATCTGCACCAGAGGAAGGCCGTTAACAAGCAAGGTTACATCATAACGGTTTTTATAGCTCCCTTCAATAGAGACCTGATTTGTTACCTGGAATTGATTTTGACACCAGTGCTCCTGCTGGATAAATTCTATGTATATACTCTGACCATCATCTTTGGTAAGCTGCATTTTATCCCGGAGGATTTTCCCCCGCTCAAAAACATTGCCTTTATTGAGATGATTAAGTATTTTTGAAAATTCATTATCGGTAAAAGAAGTCTTGTTATGAACCTCCAGCTGGGTTTTAAGATTGGCGTAAAGATCTGATTCATCCTTAATAGCAACATAAGGATAGCCAAGATCAACCAGCTG
>CAYTLM010000404.1:0-1108 GCA_964438485.1 uncultured Leptospirales bacterium
ATTTAAGACGGGATTTAATCTCTTTTAAAATCTGTTCAGCAATTTTTTTCTCAGTTTCATTAAGTTCAATATTCATAAAAAACTTGTAGGATTCCTGAATAGACATGGCAGAAACATCATCAATGCTTTTCCCTGAAACTAAAACAGAAAGGCTTTCCGGCCTTAATCTTTTGCCATTACAGCTCGGGCAGATCCTGTTGGACATATACTTTTCCATCCATGCCCGCATATCGTCTGAGGCTGTTTCCCTGTACCTCCTGTCAAGATTTGGAATAACACCTTCAAAGGATCTGGCAAACTTGAACTCCGAGTTCTTTCTTTTGATATCGTAATTCACCTTTCCGCCGTTAGTACCGTAAAGAATAACCTTTTTTACTTTTTCAGAAAGATCTTTCCAGGGAGTGGCAGGATCAAAATTAAAGCTTCTGCCAAGTGCTTCAATTGTATCAATATACCAGTAGCTTGTGCTTTTTCCCCAAACCTCAAGCACTCCATCTTTTAAAGACTTTTCCGGATCCGAAACAATCCGCTCAGGATCAAAGCGCATAAGATAGCCCAGGCCATCACAATTCTTGCAGGCTCCATAGGGTGTGTTGAATGAAAATATTCTGGGAACAATTTCAGGCATGGAAACTCCGCAATCTGGACATGACAGAAGTGTGGAAAAAATTCTCTCCTCGCCCTCAACAAGTGCAATAATAAATCCTTCGGACATTTCCATCGCAGTTTCAATCGAGTCTGTAAGACGCGACCTTATGCCGTCTTTTACAACCAGCCTGTCTACTATGATTTCAATTGTATGTTTTTTGTTTTTATCGATTTTAATTTCATCATCAACAGTAAATATTTCACCATCAATGCGAAGGCGCATAAAACCATTTTTTCTTGCATTATCAATCTTGTCAGCATGTTCGCCTTTTTTCCCGCGAACCAGAGGAGCAAGTATCTGAATCTTTGTGCCTTTTTTTATAGTCATTATAGACTCAACGATTTGATCAATAGACTGGGATGATATTTTTTTCCCGCACTTATAGCAGTACGGCACCCCTACTCTTGCAAACAGGAGACGAAAATAATCATACACCTCTGTAACTGTTCCCACTGTGGA
>CAYTLM010000405.1:0-1099 GCA_964438485.1 uncultured Leptospirales bacterium
TTTTGCATCTTCAGCTTATACAAATACCAAAATCCCCTGATTGGATCAATTTTATGAGATACCGGCTTCCGCTTCGCTACAGCCGGTATGATAAAACATAATCCTCTATCCTGTACCAATTTTAGAACTCCTCGTATCCGCCATCATTTATAAGAGACTTTTCAACTGACACATTAGAGTGAACCTTAACAGCCCCTCCACCTTTGGTATCTTTTTTAACAACACTTCTGGCTGCTGACTGCCTGGTATCGTATTTGGTAATTGCATTTAAAGCATCGCCCACGTTGAACCTTTGAACCATACCAAGAAGCTCCTGTGCCTGGCCTGACATCTCCTCACTTGCAGATGCTGTTTCCTCAACAAGTGCAGCGTTCTGCTGTGTCATATTGTCCATTTCAGTAACTGCTATATTTATCTGCTCAATTCCACGCCTCTGCTCATCTGTTGCTGCTGCCATTTCTGAAACTATATCATTTACCTGTTTCATTGCCTCTATAATTTCACGCAATGCCTCACCGCTTTTATTTACCAGCTCTGTTCCGTTTCCAATTTTATCCACTGAATCCTTTATGAGAACACCTATCTCCTTTGCAGCCTCTCCTGAACGCTGTGCCAGATTACGAACCTCACCTGCAACAACAGCAAAGCCACGACCCTGATCACCTGCTCTGGCTGCCTCAACTGCTGCATTTAAAGCTAAAAGGTTTGTCTGAAAGGCGATTTCATTTATCATGGAAATAATATCAGCAATGCGCACACTTGAAGCATTTATTTCACCAATTGATTTTACTGCTTCATCAACAATTCCCCCTCCATTAACAGCCAAGGCAAGTGTGTTAGTGGCAAGCTTGCTTGCTTCCATGGCATTGTCAGAGTTCTGTTTTGTTGTGGCATTGGATTCTTCAATTGTTGCTGCAATCTCTTCAAGGGATGATGCCTGTTCTGATGTGCGCTGGGACAGGTTTTCATTGTCCTGACCTATCTGCTCTGTTGCTGTTGCTACCTGCTGGGATGCCTTGATAATACCCACAACTGTTTCCTTTAATGTTGTAGTTAAAACCTGGAAAGCATTTGCAAGGGTGCCTATTTCATCTTTTCT
>CAYTLM010000406.1:0-1093 GCA_964438485.1 uncultured Leptospirales bacterium
GCCCTGGAGAGCTCGGTTATATCATCAATAATTACAGGCTTGTCAGGTTTTGAAAGATGAATCTGTTCAATAAGCTCATCAATTGAAAGCTTTTTAAGCTCCTTCTCAGCTGCCTTGTAAAGATCCCTTGCAAGGTTTTTAGGATGAAGGATTATATAAATAAGGGATGTTTTCTTTTTGTACTCATCAATATATATTGAATGTTCCAGGGATTTGAGAACAGCAGATTTCCCTGCTCCCTTCTGCCCGTAAAGAACAACAGACCTCCCTGCATCGATATGCCTCTGCAGCTCTTCCATCTCCCTCTCTCTTCCGATAAGAGAATCGAAGCTCTGGACCTTAAGCTCAGGAACCCTGCGCATAGAAGTTGACAGGAACCTCATAAAGCTGGTTTTCCTGTCATCCAGTACCCTTACTGCATCCCTTTTATGATTCATTGATATATGGCTGTAGATCATTGTGGTATCAAGGCGGGAATGTCCCAGGAGCTGGGATATCCTTTCCAGCTGCACCCCCTTTTCATAAAGTGCTGTAGCATAGCTGTGTCTGAGAGTATGACAGTGCACATCATCCCTGTATAATATTTCCCTGGAATACTTTTTAACAACATAATGCCAGTTAGCCCTGGAACGTCCCAGGAGAAGGGATTCTGTTGTAAGATCAGCACCATGCTTGTTAAGAAACTGTTCCACCATATTCTGAAGCTTTACTGTTAAAGGGACAAACCTTTGTTTATTCCCCTTCCCTGTAATTTTCATAAAACCCCTGGCAACATTGATATCTGAGATTTTAAGATTGCACATTTCAGACACACGAAGCCCGCCATAACTCATAAGAGCAATACCGAGCCTGTGACGATCCTTCCGTACATTATTTACAAGTCTTTCCATCTCTTTTGCTGTGAGAAAAACCGGTAATTTGGACACAATATGATTCATAGGGCACACCTTTTATAATCATAAATCTGCCTTAGTTAATGGCTAATTCCGCACATAACAGAGTAAAGAATAGCGGGGATAAAGTACTTACCAGCCGCATTTTTTGACGAAATGTGTATTTTGTTAAAACTTTATTTTGACATTTCCGTAAAAAA
>CAYTLM010000407.1:0-1092 GCA_964438485.1 uncultured Leptospirales bacterium
TATATAGAAAACTTGCTGAAATAGTAAGAACAATGGCCTATAATGGCAATGTGATTATTGTAGGAAGAGCAGGTAATGTTATTACAAAGGGGCTTGCCAATGGATTTCATGTAAGATTAATTGCTCCTGCAAGATGGAAGGTAAAGAGGCTTAATGATTTGTATGGCATGCCAATCAAAGAGGCTGAGCAGGCTATTGTTACCAAGGATAAGGAGAGGGACAGCTATATAAGGGATTTTCTTAAGTATGAAAATTCTGATCCTTTAAATTATCACATGGTGCTAAATATGGGTGAGATGTCCTCAGAGGAAGCTTCCAAAATAATTTCAGAGGCTCTGGTTACCCTGAATATGATTTAGGGAAATGAATGGATAATAAAAATTCACAAATAATCAGAATGGATGAGCATACCCTCTATTTTGATTGCCGCTCCAATGTACTTTTATGTAAAAGTATAGAGAGTGGCAAAAAACTGTGGATTAAAAAGATCGATGATCCTGGTTTTTTAAATGGGGTTATAGAAGACAGCAGCAGGTTTTTTATAGCCTTTGAGTCTGGGGAAAAGAACGGCATTTTTTTAACAGTAAATAAAAATGACGGCTCAACTCTATGGGACATCCCTGGAAGGGCATTTTTGTACAGGATTTTTCAGGACTTTATTTATTTAATTTTTATAGATGAATCAGAGAATTATTTTTTTATTAAAGTGGATATATTAAAAGGTACAATAGTGTGGCATCATAAAGTAGAAAGGGATTTGTGTGAATATACTATTAATCCTTCAGGCATTGTTTTGCAGTATTTAAGCGGTAAAATAGAAAAAATAGATATTGAAACAGGCTCTATGATTTAAGTGGAGAAAATTTATGATCAATAATATTGTTGAAGACGCAACCATGGCTCTTAATCTTGCAAGATCTCTTGATAGATATAATCCGCCCTTTTCTGTAACAGGAAATTATAAGCTCATTGATAATGGTGTTACACCAGAGGCTACAGTTCATGTTATGGCAGATGGGATTTCGATTCATGAAGCTTCAAATGGGAATGGACCTGTTGATGCTCTTGCAAATGTGCTAAGAAAAGCACTTG
>CAYTLM010000408.1:0-1084 GCA_964438485.1 uncultured Leptospirales bacterium
CCCTGATTGCTCCCTATAATGATTTAGCAGCTCTTGAGGAGCTTTGCAAAAAAGAGGGGCAAAATATTGCTGCTCTTATTCTTGAGCCAGTGCCATGCAACAATGGTCTTGTTTTTCCGCATGAGGGATATCTCCAGGGCGTGAGGTCTTTGTGTGACAGGTATGGAATAATTTTAATTTTTGATGAGGTTATATCCGGGTTCAGGCTGGGCATGGGAGGGGCACAGGAGTATTATGGCATTACACCTGATTTAACCACCCTTGGCAAGATTATAGGTGGAGGGCTTCCTGTAGGTGCTTATGGTGGAAGGAGCGATATAATGGCCAGGATAGCCCCTGAGGGGCCTGTGTATCAGGCTGGTACTCTTTCAGGAAACCCCCTGGCAATGGCAGCAGGTATTGCAGCCTTGAAAAAGCTTAAAAGAGAAAATGTACATTCCCGGCTTGCAGAAAAGGGAGCTTACCTTGATAAGGTGCTTGCACCTGTTTTGGAGAAATATAAGGGCAAGGTTCTGGTTAAGAGAATTGAGTCAATATTTACGATTTACTTTACTGAACAGGCAAATGTATTGTCTCTGGATAATGTAAAAAATTGTGACATGAAACTTTTTGCAGCCTATCATGGTGAAATGCTTAATAAGGGAATTTATCTTTCACCATCAGGATATGAAGTGGCTTTTCTTTCCTATGCTCATTCCATGGAGGATATTGATGCAACTGTAAAAGCTCTTGAAGAGTCATTGAGGAATGTATTGGGTTAAGCTGCCATGACTGATTGTCTAATCTGGTTGAAGTGACTATGAAATATTATGTATGAGCTTTTAATATCTGCTTTGCAAAATTTGGATAAGAGAGGGCGGGGATTTTTTTGATAATAAAAAATGTCAGAAGAAAAAAAATAAGAAAATAAAAAATATTGCTTTCACAGAAATTCGGGTTTTTATATAATGTCTTTAATTCGGAGCTGTTTTGTAGCACTACAGCTCCGATTGTATTTTGCTACTCCCTAATGTCTATTTGTTGCTACAGGAATATACTACAATAGACTATTGTCTTTTTCCAGGTGTTATGTATAATAAAATAA
>CAYTLM010000409.1:0-1082 GCA_964438485.1 uncultured Leptospirales bacterium
CCGCTCTGATAAGCGGTCCTGACATACCAATCTCCACATTCCCCCTGGAAGGGTCAGAGCCCCTATATCCCAGGTCAAAAACAAAATCAACTGCTGATGCATCTGATATTTTATAAGCAGCTGAACACAAAATCTGCCATGCAAAACCACTGTAAAAATCAGCACCATTCTCTTCTCTGGATGAATAATCAAGAATCATAAATGAATAACCTAATCCAACAGTAAAAAAAGGTTCCACATATATATATTTTTTCAACATGGGAAGCCTAACCTGGGCATTTGCAAAAAGAGGAAAGGTATAAAGATTTGTATCCGCCTTTTCAGTTCCTGGAGCACTTCCTCCAGGGTTAACCTTACCTATAGTGGATTTCCATTTAATCCAGAAAAAATCAGCTTCAACACCAAAGACAAAAAAAGGATCAATATTGTATATATAGTTAAAACTAAGATCCAGCCCAAACTTTCCAGGATCAGAGGCATAGCCTGTTCCTATCTTCCACATAAATTCACTGTCAGAAGGATTAACAAAAATATTTTTCTCTCTCTTTACAACTACCTTGCTCTCTTCATTACTACCCTGTGCATAAAGAAAAGAAAAGGAGGTTGTAAATAATAACAATGCTATTATAATTATTTTTTTCATTTTTTATCCTCACAATTAAGGCAAATACCATGTTTTAACAACAAATTTAATCTTTTATAAAACAATATATAATTATACAAATATGAAAGAGAACAGAAGATCATCAACACTTTTTTTAAAATACAAGTATGGCATAATTATAAAAACCATGGTATCAAAAACCTATTTTCTCCCTGTATATGAAAAAGAGGAAACTATAGGTTCAATATCTCTGGAGTATGAATATAAATCAACTGGAAGAGAAACACCATACTTTAAAACATAAACATAGTCCCTGCCCCTGAACAGAACCTTGTCACTCCTGCTAAAAAAAATATTGTTACCCCTGTATTTTTGGTAAAAATCATCCCACACATCAGGAGTAAAGACTCTTAAAGAAAAAATAGCAGCAAAATTATCAGGCACATTAAAGGGCTGCCAGTTCCTTGCCCTTGTTGGC
>CAYTLM010000410.1:0-1056 GCA_964438485.1 uncultured Leptospirales bacterium
CTTAGATTCAAGTAATAAGTGCAACACCTTTATTTAAAAACCGTTCCGTTGGCGTATAAAAACCAAGCCGTTTCCTCGGTCGATTATTTAAGCTTTCCATAACACGACTGACTTCTTCATCAGAATAATTATTAAAATCTGAACCCTTTGGAAAATACTGACGAATCAATCCATTTGTATTTTCATTTGTTCCACGCTGATATGAACTATAAGGGTCTGCAAAATAAATTGCACAATTCAAGGTCTTTGATATTATTTCATGAGATGCGAACTCAAGACCATTGTCAAATGTAATCGATTTTACCTTATTTTTGTATTGAGAAAGAGCATTGCATATTTTTTTAGCAACTAATTCTGAATTTTTTGATTCAACCTTTTCTATTACGGTAAAACCATGTTTGCGTTCAACAAGCGTTATCATTGCCTTCTTGTGATTTTTCCCAATAATAGTATCTCCTTCCCAGTGCCCTGTAGTACTACGTGTTTCAATATGCTTAGGTCGTTGCCCTATTGGTACTCTGTTTTGAATTTGACCTCGTTTTGAAGCATTTTTGCCGTATTTTTTACGTCGTTTTTTGTTTCCTTGTCGTAAATGTACATATAAATTTCCACCAGAGGCTTTATCCTCTTCAACAAACTGATATATTCGTTGATGACTAATAGCTATATCTTTTCTCAATTTAAGGCTCTCTGATATTTGTTCAGGACTCCATTTTTTCTTTAATAACCTTATAACTTCTTCTTCAATTTTGATAGTCCATTTACGAGCTTTATCTGCTTTCTGTTTTCTTTCCATAGCTTTTTCATTAGCCTGTTTCGGCCTATATCCACGCTTCCCGGAATTCCTTTGAATCTCACGCGAAATTGTTGATTTATGTCTTTTAAGTTCTATTGCTATTTCCGTTAAAGAAAAATTTGCTTTACAGAAAGCATAAATCATTGTTCTCTCTTCTAGGGTTAACTGCTGATAGGCCATATTTTCCTCTCTTGTTTGTGTGGTAACTTTCAAAAGAAGAGAAAACCTATTGGCAGTCAACCCTTCTTTAGCAAGAAAGG
>CAYTLM010000411.1:0-1051 GCA_964438485.1 uncultured Leptospirales bacterium
ACTGGATTGTGGTTGGTCAGGCTGAAGGTACTGTTGAGGAGATAGGCTTTAGATCTACAAAGATACGGACTTTTTATAACTCGCTTATTGCAGTTCCTAATGCTGATTTAGCTACAAAGGAAGTGGACAATATGGGCAGGCGTGAATATAGGCGGGTAAGAGAGGTGATTGGCATTACTTTAGATACTCCTCCTGAAAAAGTTGAAGCTTTTCTTGAGGGGATAAAAAATATTGTCAAAAGCAATGAGTACACGCGTAAAGATTATTATCATATTGTTTTTACAGGCTATGGCAGTTCAAGTCTTAATATTCTGATTTATTTGTTCCTGAAGGTGCCTGACTGGTCAGCTGAGCTTTTGGAAAAACAGAATATTCTTTTAGAAATATTGCGCCTTGCAAAAGCGCTTAATGTAAACTTTGCCTTGCCAGCTCAAACTTTGCATATTGACTCTTCATCTACACAGGACAAGGCAGAGGGGAAATCAGCCTATGATCTTGAGCAGATTAAAAAGGCAGCTGCAGGGTTTGCTCCGGGCGGAGATTTCTCAAAACCCTCAGGTCTGGGAATTTATACTCCTTCATTTAAGGAAAAGGATTAGACTATAAGTTTTTGTTATTTACGATTGTGTAAAAAATAACAGGGAAAAGAAATTTTTTAGGGCAGATTTAAGTTTAAGGATTTGAATCTGCCCTGTTTTACCCACCAGTATTTTTATTTATTCAGCAAATATCTTATCATCTATTCCCACTGTAAGTACATTCTCATCAACAAGTGTAAGGAAAAGGGATTGTATTTTAGGCACTTCATACTTGAAGAAAAATTTCATTGTATGAATTTTGGAATCATAAAAGTCTGCAAGAGTTCCTTTCTTGTGCTTCTCTTTACCTTGAGCAGCAGCAGTCCCTTGAATAAGCCATTGCCATGCTATTGTTAAAATACCAGTGAGCTCCAGGTAAAGGGTGGCATCTGACAAAAAGAGCTCCCTGTTTGAAGAATTTTCCTGTTTTGTAAGGTGTTCTGTTACAGACCTGTATATGTAAACATAGCTTT
>CAYTLM010000412.1:0-1049 GCA_964438485.1 uncultured Leptospirales bacterium
GCTGTTGCAAACATGAGCATAAGGAGTAAGGCGGATGAATTATATGAAGTCAGGGCAAAGGTCCATCCAAAGGCGCTTGCGTATTTAAACTTGGCAAAAAGGGGTGCAATTACTGTTATAAATGCAACCAGGTACATTAGAAATGTAGCCTTTTTTTTGTTTTTCGTTTTCCAGTATATTCTAAATGACATAAAAACAGTTAATATTGCTAAAACCAGGGTGGGAAAATATTCAGCAAATGTCATTCCACTGGATACCTGAAATCCAATTGCAATGAACATTATCAGAAATATTGAGATTAAATATGCGAAGGAAGTTCTTGCATGAAGTGCATCTTTTCCAGCGTATTTTATAGTTGTATCCATTTAAATTGGCCTCTTTTTTATTTTTATATGGTACCACTGGTTTATTAATACTAAGTGCTTATGTGGGAAAAAATGTAAAGACAAAAATTGTATATAATAATAAGGTCGTTTTGTCTGATAAATAATTTTTTTTAAAAAATTATTGTATGAGTTGCTCTTTATAGTTTCAGGATTATTTTAGATGGATAAATAAAAAAAATGCAGCCCAGGGTGGGCTGCTTTAAATTTGCCGGTTCTTTTTTATGAGGATTTGATTGATATACAAAGATTTGCATCTTCATATATGTGTGTGTTGTAATTTTAATATAGCGTTAAAAACTACATTCGTCAATAGCCAGGCTAAATTTTTTTTAAAAATCAGCTTTTATAAATAATTATAATAGCTATTAACAGGACTATAAAAAATATTTATATGATTTTTGTCAAATAAAATTATTAAAAAAGTTAAACTAATTTTACCGGAAAATATTAGAAATATTCAGGTAAAATTTTTTTAAGCTTTGCTGTTTGTTCAGGGTTTCTTTTTTCCGGCGCTGTAATTATGGCATATTTAGACGCATCTTTACAGGAACAGGTCCTTGATTGCCCCAGTTTTTTTGCGATAGCTTTAACAAGATTTTTGGCGTTTTCTGAATTGGTGTTCATGTTATTCACAACCATCTCAACAGTTACATCCTCTTCGCT
>CAYTLM010000413.1:0-1028 GCA_964438485.1 uncultured Leptospirales bacterium
AGCAGAAACCATTATAAACATAATTATTATAAATATCTTTTGCATAACCGACCTTTTTGATATTCTACATTTTAATATTTTATCAGGGAATTTCACTATAATTATTAAAAATCTGATCCTGTTTTGATAATCTGATCAATTTTTGATATGATAAAATCATAGCCATCTTTGTCATGAGGCATGGAACAGGCTGAACAGTCCTTTTTTCCTTTGTTGATAATATAATTCCCGCCGCATTTATCCTTTAAAGTGTAAAGGGGGCAAAAGCAGAAAAGGCAGTTGAATTCATCTTCATGAACCCCCTTGTGACAGGGGAAAAACTCACATTTTTTATTTTGAACTTTTTTATAGTTTTCACTCATAATAATACTCTTATTGTATAAATTTTATGTATTGTATGGAGGGATATTTTTCAACCTGTTTTTTTACAGGTAATGATTATAAAGGAATTTATTTTATGAAAAACATAGAGTTCAGGTTTTTATTTTTACGAAGGGTTTTTATCTAAGTTATTACAAGCCAGTATTTGTTTAATACTAATAGTTTTTAAAACATCGCCATAGGCGATACCTTTTTAGCCAGCTTGTTTGAGTCGAGTCCAGCGTAGCTGGCGAGACGAGTTCTGGCGTTAGCCTCGCTGGCTAAGCGCGTCTTTTTTGTGTTACTTTTTGTGACGAGACAAAAAGTGACAGAAGAATAACTGAAAAATGATGATAAATCTTTTTCGCCACAGAGGATAGGGACTTATCACCCCCTACATCTTCATAACAGCAATAATTATTCCTGCAGCAGATACTGTTAAGCCAAAGGACCATATCATAAACTGGAAAAGACGTTTGTTTATTTCATCAAAACGTCTATCTACCTGTTCAAAACGTCTATCTACCTGTTCAAAGCGCCTATCTACCTGCTCAAAGTGCCTTTCTACCTGTTCAAAACGTTTATCTATCTGCTCTAAACGTCTTTCTATCTGTTCAAAACTTCTGAGCATTAACTCACGCTGGTTTTTAAGCTCTTCTTCAACCCGC
>CAYTLM010000414.1:0-1022 GCA_964438485.1 uncultured Leptospirales bacterium
AAACGCCATTGACCTTATAGAGTCAACCTTTCCAGAGCATGTGCTTGCCCAGCTTCACCTTCCCTCTATGGAACTTGACAACAACAGCTATGTTGATAAAAAACTGAAGGAGTATTACACAGATCTTGTTTACAACTGCAAAACCCTTAAAGGCCCGGAGCTTAAAATATCCCTTTTGTTTGAGCATAAAAGTTATAAGCCTGAAAATGAGTATCTTCAGCTTTTAAGGTACCTTGTAAATATATGGTCATATCAGGAGAAGAACAGAGAGCCCTTAACCCTGATAATTCCTGTTATTTTTTACCATGGAAAGGAAAAATGGGAAACACGCCCCTTTTCTGAATTTTTTTCAGGATACAGTGAATCTATCCATGATTTTATTCCCGGATTTAAGTATATTCTGGCAGATATTACTGCCTATGATGATGAAACAATACAAAATGAGCTGTTTAAAAGAGAATTTAACCGTGCACTTGCTTTAATTTTTAAATATATTCACAACGAAGAGTTGCTCCTGGAAAAATTATTTGATATATTTAAGGAGTTAAAAGAATATATTGACAATGAAGAAGAAGAGGAGAGAATAATTTCATTTATAGCATATATAATGAAATTAACAGAAATTACTCCTGAAAAATTAAATGATATATTAAGTAGTATTTCCCATAGAGGAGGTGATGTAGTAATGACAACAGCAATGAAATTAAGAGAGGATGGTATTCTCGAAGGTTTTGAAAGAGGAATCGAAGAAGGAATATTAAAAGGAATCGAACAAGGAATCGAACAAGGAATCGAAAAAGGAATCGAACAAGGAATCGAACAAGGTATCGAACAAGGTATTGAACAAGGTATTGAACAAGGTATTAAGGAGGGGATACTAAAAACCAGGCTTAAAACTGCTGAAGCCATGTTAAAGGAAAAAATGCCTATTGAAAAAATAGCCCAATTTACGGGACTTTCTTTAGAAGATATAAAAAAACTTATGAAAGATATTTAACCAAAAAAATAAATAGTTAGCCACG
>CAYTLM010000415.1:0-1019 GCA_964438485.1 uncultured Leptospirales bacterium
GGGGTACCGACAACAGAGAGCAGCTGCGAATTACTTATTTATTGATAGATATAGTGATTACCCCTTTGAAACATAATAATACAATATATTTAACCTTCTAAACAGAGGCTCAAATCAAATAGAGGCAATAAAGCTTAACCAGGGATACTGTTTTTTTGAGCGATATAGCCTTATTCCCCTGTTAAACACAACTTTGCAGTAAATATAATATTTAAAACCCGGGCCCGAGGCGAAAAAGGGCAATGGAGCCTTAACCGGAGAGACTGATCTGCGGAGTGATATAACCATTGCCCCCTGCAGACACAGATATGGCATAGATATAACATCATAAAAAACAGCAAAGAACGGCCATATGCCTGTGCAGACAATAATACATCATTGCATAACCAGGCTTATCAAGGCGATAACGCCAGTGCCCCATGGAGACGGGGAAGGGCTTTTTAAGGATTACCTGAAAACCCTATAGGACGAAAAAATGTTCTAATATAAAAACAAAAAAACGCCCCTTTAATTAAGCAATGAGCTGTTTCTATGTACATAGGTATCGAGATTAAAAACAGATTCATTGAAAACCCATCTTTGTGGTTCATCCCCGTACACAGATAATTTTTTAGATCTCCTCCTCTTATTGTTTTTACGTCCGTAATCAAAAGGCCTTACAAGCTTGAACCAGCATTCCTCTTTACGTGGTGCCTCTTCTGTTGGTTGTGTAATATGCCCCTTAACCCCACACAACACAAAAGTCTTATACGTATTAGGTGCGTTCAGCCTTAACATCCACTGGCCTTTATATTTGATCGGGTGAGGACTGGAAATACCATGAATAAGAAAAAGCTCACCCCTTAACCTCTTAATTGTTTTTGCTGAGCCGGTATAGTCATGTATGAAATTATACTGCTTCCGGAAATAGGCATTTTTGTGATTTGCTGCAGTAGCCTGCTGAACCCTACGCTTGGAGCAGTTACAGTATTTGGCCACTTTGCTGTTGGACCTGAATTTATTACCAGCCAGGAGAATGC
>CAYTLM010000416.1:0-1018 GCA_964438485.1 uncultured Leptospirales bacterium
TCTTTTGAAAAAATTGATAAGGAGATTGTAACATCAGATATTGATGAGAAATCCCTTGCTGCTGCAAGGTTGAATTGCGAAAATTTTTTTCCAGGGATGTTAAAGCCTGTGTATGGAAATTTTTTTGATATAAAAGTCCTCAGGGAAAGCCCGGGAAAAACCCTGTTGCTGCTAAATCCGCCCTATGGCAAAAGATTAGGGGACTCCCGGATTTTTGATTTTTATAAAAAAATAGGCAATAAAATCAGAGAGGATTTTAAAGGATGCGGCTTTGCTATAATTGCTCCAGGAGTGGAGTTTGAAAAAGCACTGGCACTTGACTTTCACAGAAAAATTCCATTTATGAATGGCGGTATTAAAAGCGCTGTTCTTTTCAGAGATGCCTGAACTTTCCTCTATTGACATGACACATTTTGTGAAATTTAAAAATTTCATCAGTCTTAAATAATTAGAAACTTGACCTTTCATTTCAGCTTATTTTATAATGGATTGGATTATATTATTTTATGGAGAAGGGAATGAAAAAAGTTGGCCCTATGGGTATGAAAGTTTTTAAGATTATACATCTTGTGCTGGTTTGCATGTGGGTAGGTGGTGGTATAGGCCTTGTTGCTATGGTGAATGCAATGATTTCACAAAAAGGCGGTCCCTATTATGGCTATCTTTATGCAATGAAAATAGTTGATGATTTTATTATTATCCCAGGCGCAATGGGCACACTTTTAATGGGACTCTTGTATGGAGTTTTTACCGGCTGGGGATTTTTTAAACACAACTGGATTACTGTTAAATGGGTTCTTACTGTTGCATTGATACTTTTTGGTACATTCTTTTTAGGTCCATGGCTTAACGGTTCTGTTGAAATTACAGGTGCACTCCTTGATAAGCCCTTTGAGGATATGGAGGTGGCTTCCAACCTTTTTAAACTTAATTTATGGGGCGCTCTTCAGGTGGCTTTTCTTATATTTATGGTTGTTATTTCAGTTTTAAAGCCATGGCGTAAAAAATAAAAAGAAAC
>CAYTLM010000417.1:0-1011 GCA_964438485.1 uncultured Leptospirales bacterium
TTTTAAATCCTGCCTTAATAAATTTATCAGCAGCAACCGGCTCAACAGAGATATAGCCAGTTACATTTATAATCTTGTTTATATTCTTTTTACCGCTTCGTATTGCATCAGTAATATTCCTGTGAATATCAGAATATTTTTTATTATCCAGAGACACAGGGAAAAGAACTTCACGCGACTCTCCAGGTTTTATTACGACCTTTTGAAATGATGATCCAGCTTTAAGAAGATCAGACTCCATGGAAACATTAAATTCCCCTTCAATGCCTGTCTGGTTTATTATTATTCCCCCAATAAGCAGATCATCCCCTGCCCTGATAAACCGTGGAACATTCTTCTGGATTACCATAGCCTTTCTTACTTTAAATTCCCTGTTAAAGCTGCTGTATTTCCCACCTGCAGCAGCAATAGCCATTATACGAAAAGTAGTGAGGTTATCAGGAAGAAGAAACTCAACTTCAGCATTTCCCCTGTTATCTGCAATAATCTTTGGATTCCAGTATGCAGTATATTTAATATTACGCCTTGTGCCATCCTCATTCTTCATAGAAAAGCCACCAAGGCCTTCACCATCTTCATCATCACCGCCACCGCCAGGGCTGGTTCCCTTTATTGCATATTCAAACTGCCTTATAATCAAATCCATATTATGAAGAATACGCACACCAAGGGGCCATCTGCTTAAAAAATTAACCAGGGGATTTTTAAACGTATAATTGACAAGATCAAGAACACCCCTGTCTGCTACAGAAATGGCAACCTCTGCTCCTGGTTCTGTTTTAATTTTAAGCTTCATTTTATCACCAGGGCTGTAGGTTTCCCTGTCAGGAATAATATCGAGCTTTGCATCCCTGGAACTGCTCTTCACATTAAGGGTTGCAAAACCAGCCTTAAACTTAGGAATACCCAAATCATTGTCTTTAAAGCTTTTCATTTCTTCAGGAGAAAGCTCTGACCCGCCTTTTATTCTTGGCCTTACAATCATAACACCCAGATAAACATTTGGGGCAT